>CAMWWG010000199.1 GCA_947177935.1 uncultured Ruminococcus sp.
CATTGTTGACTGCTGAAAAATCATACGTTTGACGCTGTCTTTTGTTTTTTTCAGAACTTTGACAGCCGGCATACCGACTCTGGGATTGCTTAATAAATTTTTTTCTAACTGCTGTTTGGTCTGGACATAGCGTTCACTTTCTCGGATCGAACGCAGATATCCGGAAACAGCGCCGACATTGCCGGAAATCGACATATTATTATCATTCAGAATCACAATCAGATTCTTCATTTTTTTCTTGCCGCCGTTGTTGAGTCCCTCGAATGCCATACCGCCGGTGAGTGCGCCGTCCCCGATGACAGCAATCACATGATGCGGATCTCCCTGTAGGCGCATTGCTTCTGCAATCCCACACGCAACAGAAATAGAAGTACTGCTGTGACCACTGATAAACGCATCATGTTCCGATTCTTCCGGTTTGGGAAACCCGGAAATGCCGTTTTCTTTCCGGATCGTGGAAAATTCTCCGACACGACCTGTGAGGATTTTATGTGTGTAACACTGATGCCCGACATCCCAGATAATTTTATCTTTTGGAGATTCAAACACTCTGTGCAGTACCATTGTCAGTTCGACCGTTCCAAGATTGGATGCCAGATGGCCGCCGTTTCTGGAGATGACACGCACCAACAGCGCACGGATTTCCTTGGCAATCTTCCGGCACTGGTAATCATTCATTTTTTTGAGATCCTGAGGAAGATTCAGATCACTGAGCCTGTACTCATCGGATTCCTGATTATTTTTACTCATAGATTATCATCACTCTTATTTTTATCATTATTTTTCTATCTTTTTTCTGTTTTTTTATCAATTAATTATAAGGGCATAAATGCGCCAATCAAAATCCCCAGAACTGCTCCACAGACAACTTGCAGAGGAGTGTGTCCGAGCAGTTCTTTGAACTGGTCTTTTTTATCCATGGGGGGTTCATCCGGAGACAGTAATTTCAACATAATGGCGTTGAGCTGTTTTGCATGTTTCCCGGCTTCCAGACGGACATTCGCCGCATCATACATAACAACTGCCGAAACAACAAACATGATGGCAAACGTCGAGGAATTCCATCCGTCCATTCTGCCTGTAGAAATCAATGTTGCACAGACAAGCGAAGAATGCGAGCTTGGCATGCCGCCTGAACCATAGAGCCGTTCCACATTCAATTTTGCATTCTGCATAAAAAACAGAATAAATTTGATAACCTGCGCAGATGCCCATCCCAGAACACCAGCGCACAAAATCGGATTATATATCATGATTTCACACTTTCTGCATGTTTTAATTATAATAAATATTTCAATTAATAATTTTACTGCACTCTTGTCAGAAGCATGTCCGTCAGTTCATGCAAAAATCCAGTATCTTCAAACTGATTCAACTGCTGATGTGCCAGAGCTGTCAGCTCCGTGGCACGAGCTTTCGCCTGTGCAATCCCCAGAAGTGTCACGAATGTGGTTTTATTTTCCTCGGCATCGCTCCCGACAGGCTTGCCAAGCTGTTCCGATGTGCTTGTCACGTCCAGAATATCATCCATAATCTGAAATGCCAGTCCGACGTAATTGCCGTAATTCCCGGCGGCGGCAATCTGTTCCGGCGTTGCTCCTGCACAGACACATCCCATCTGACAAGATGCCTGCATCAATGCGCCGGTCTTGCCAAGACACATGATCTCCAGTTCTCCGGCTGTCACATCCGTGCGCTGTTCAAACTGCATGTCCATCATCTGACCGCCGATCATTCCGGAAATTCCCTCACATTCTGAGAGAATCCGGATTAACTGTAATTTCTGTTCTGGATTTAAATGGGAGTCCCGAGCCAGAACCGAGAACGGCGCACAGATCAAAGCATCTCCTGCGAGAATTGCTGTCGCCTCGCCGAATGCCTTATGACAGGACGGTTTTCCTCGCCGGAAATCATCATTATCCATTGCCGGAAGATCATCAAAAATCAGCGAAGATGTATGTGTCATTTCCATCGCACAGGCACTGGAATCTGCAAATTGCAAATCACCGCCACAAACCTGACAAAATGCATAGATCAACGCCGGACGGATCCGTTTGCCGCCTGCCGTCAGGGAATGCCGCATGGCATCAAATAATCCGGAAACAGAAAAATTTTTTTGTGCTGTCTGCTTCTGCAAATTCTCTAATTCTGCAAGCATATATTTTTCCACACGATCGGCATAAGCTGTCAATTTTGTATTCAATAATTCACTCATGATAAAATTCTCCTTGTTTTTAATCTTTTCAACTCAACACGAAAAATCCGGATCTTGCATTGCCGCATAAATCGCCGTCCCGGCAGCGTTGTCACAGGAAAACGCCGGCTCTGCAAAGGCGGTTTCGATTTTCGTGCCGGGATATACCATATTATTTTTTATATTATTTTTTAAATATTCTTGTAAATACTTATCCGACATCACGCCCCCGGCGTAAAGAACCCGGAATATCTGTTCTCGCCGGATTGCAGAATCTGTCATAGCTTTCAGGATTTCCGCAATCGCTGTGAGGCAAAACATTGCCACATCGCACGAAGGCATGTGTTCCGCTTGATAAAATTTCCGGCACTGGTTCTCCAGTCCGGACATACAGCAGTTAAGATCTTTCATCACGGGTTTATAAAAAAATGTTCTCTTGCTCTGCATGGCAATTTTTTCCAGCTCTGCACCACATGGAAACTGTAGTCCCAGCATGATCCCCACACGATCAATTAATTGTCCGGCTTTCAGATCCAATGAGGACGAAACAGGTTTGATCTGCAAAATCTGACCGGCATCATCCGGCGTACACCGCACACAATCCGTTGTACCACCGCTGACATGGAACGCTAAAAACGGATGATTTTTCCAGGCAAGCACCCCGGCGGAATACAAAGCAGCCAGAATGTGTCCCGTTTGATGACTTGTCTCATAAACCGGAATTCCCATAATA
>CAMWWG010000200.1 GCA_947177935.1 uncultured Ruminococcus sp.
ATTTGTGGAGAATGTCAAGGAACAATATTTTCCTGCGTTCAAAACTAGTAATTATGACGAAAATTCCCCTGTCTTTTCCAGACAAGGGAATTTATTTTAAATTATTTTAATTTTTTATTTAATTACGAATCTTTTCCGGATTCCGGCAGATAATGACAGCATAATCAAACGGCTGTAATTTTACAAGACCATCTTCAAGAATTCCATGTTCTGTCTGATCATATTCAAAATTTTCAGAACATGGCTGGAATGCCACATGCTGTTCATGCTGGGAACGATTCACATAAATTTGAACAGAAATCCCGGCTGTTTCCTGAATTCTGGCAAATGCCATCACGTCATCCTGTGCCGGCAGAAACTGCATTCTGCCATTCCGGAATACTTTATACGCATGACGAATCCGGCTTAATTCTTTCGTGTAAGCAATTAATTCCTGATCTTCGTGTCCCCATGGATAACATCTGCGGTTGAACGGATCTTTATACCCCTGCAAACCAGCTTCATCACCATAATAAATGCTTGGCACACCGGGGAGGAAGAACATAATCGCCATTGCTGCCTGGAGCATTGCCTTGCCTCTGCGGTATTCCCATTCATTCAGATAACGTTCCGCCATCCAGTCTTTGGATTTGTCGTCACAGGATTCCCCGCCGAACCGATTAATTGCCCGTTCAATATCGTGGGTGGATACAAAATTCATCAGAACGTCAACTGTGTCTTTCGGATAATTTTCCAGAATTGTCATGATGCAGTTCTGGAAATCCCGGCTTGACATGCCCTTGATATAATTGATAATGGCATCCCGGAACGGATAGTTCATCACGGAATCCAACTGACTGCCCAGGAGATAACGGCGTTTAATCCCATAGGCTTCCTTGTTGGAAGCATCTTCCCAGACTTCGCCGATGACAATCTTCTGAGGATCCTGTTTTTTAACGGCTGTCCGGAGATTATCCAGAAATTCATCCGGCAATTCATCCGCAACATCCAGGCGGAAACCGGCAGCTCCCAAAGAAAGCCAGTAATTCAAGACACCGTTCTTGCCGCAGATATAATTTGTATAATTCTTGTTGTTTTCCCGGACGTTCGGGAGTGTTTCAAATCCCCACCAGGCTTCGTATTCATTCGGAAAATTCCAGAATGTGTACCAGTCAAAATATTCGCTGTCTTTGGACTGATAAGCGCCCAGATTGTCATAACGGTTATAACGGTTGAAATAAATACTGTCTGCGCCTGTATGAGAGAATACACCATCCAGGATGACACTGATGCCTAACTTAGAGGCGGCTCTGCACAATTTCTGAAAATCCTCATTTGTGCCAAGCAACGGATCAACTTTGCGATAATTCGCCGTATTATACCTGTGATTTTCGTGAGATTCAAAAATCGGATTCAGATAAATACATGTCACGCCCAGGTCATGCAGATACGGAAGTTTCTCCTGAATGCCTGCAAGATCTCCGCCGAAATAGTCATTATTCCAGACATGTCCGTTCTGATCCGGTTTGTAATAGGGTGTACCGCCCCAATCATCTCTCAGGACTCTGCCGGACGGAATGTTTTCATGGACTTTGCCGCTTTTGCAGAAACGATCCGGGAAAATCTGATACATGACACCGCCCTTGAGGAAATCCGGCGTCTTGTAATCTTCGGAATAGACAGTAAGCTGAAAGATGTCGCCGTCATTGATGTTGCCGATATGCCCGGCGGTTTTCTTGATGTAATATCTCTGTCCATTCGTTGTATAAGAGAAATAATAATAATGCACGCCGGTAAATTTGGGAATATATCCCGTTCCCCACACATTGCAGTCTTCTTCCTCGCCGATAATGTGCAAGTGCATGAATCTTTCCTTGTAGCCGGGTCGATAGATCACGATACAGGGGGGAAAATCCGGTTTTAGTTCTTTTGGGAGTCTGATATTGAAATACACAATTTTTCCTCTCCGGACTGCGCCAAACGGCATTTTATAATTCAGATCCCAACTGTCATATAAATGACTCAAAAAAATCTCCTCCAAATTCAAAATAATAAAATATTTTTAAAAATTAAAATTTTAAAATCATGTAAATTTCCGCACTTCTCCGAGTAAGCCGGAAACAGCCTCAAAATCAATTTCATCATACGGCTCATCCGAATACTCACAGTTGTCATCATAATTATAATCACACGACACACATGCAGAATCTGTATCATAGAGAACTAATGTTAAATTTTCATCCAGCAAATTCTGTTCTTCGCAGAAAATCAGATTCATGTAAAGTGTTTGCTTATAATTTGAGACGCCTTTCCAGTGGGAAATAACCGCACGGATACCTTTTTCCATGAATTTCCTGACAGCCTGGTCGGATTCGGAACATTTTCCGGATTCCCGGCACTTCAAAGCTTTGTCAAGCAATTCCTGCATTTCTTCGCAGACAATTTTATAATATTCTCTGGAGAAACCGCTGATGTCAATATAATTATCGTTATAACCGTCTTTGCAGTAACCACCGGAATTGTGACCAGTTCTGTCGAAACCGTCTCTGTCATAGCCGTTCCGGTCATAGCCCTGATGATTATAACCTTCCTTGTCGTAGCCGAACGCATTGAATCCGTCATCATCATACTGTTTTTTTCTGGACAGATAAATGCCGCCTGCAATGGCCGTTGTGGCAGCGGTAATCACTGCGCCGACAAGTAATTTTTGAATCATGCGCAAAACACACCTTTCTGAAATTGAAAAATTAAAAAATATTAAAATTATTATAGCACAGGTTCGTAAATTTGTCAATTATAATTTTAATTTAAAAAATCCCCTGCCGGAACAGGCAGAGGATTTTAAAATTTCAGAAAAATTCAGGATCAAAGCCCCCAGATATCCTTTGCATAGTCATTGACACTGCGGTCAGCAGAGAAGATGCCTGCGCCGGCAGTATTC
>CAMWWG010000201.1 GCA_947177935.1 uncultured Ruminococcus sp.
CTGCCTCTTGTCTCGTGGGCTCGGACATGTGTAGAAGAGACAGGTTCTGAATGTCGCACTTCCCTACCAGGATCTGATAATTATGGACGCTTGTCTGGAATGTCATGCGAATTACGTCGATACAGCGAATTACGAGGCAGAAGATACAGATGATCCCCAGTGGCGTGCGATCTATGAAAAACGGTGCGAAGAAAAAGGATTCACGGCGTATTTTGATTATTCCTGGCAATGGGCATATCAGGAAAAATTCCAGAAAGCCGGACTGACGGCTCTGTTAGGCACCGGATTCGATCCCGGCGTGACAAGCGTTTTCACAGCATACGCATTAAAGCATTATTTTGATGAAATTCATGAGATTGACATTCTTGACTGCAACGGTGGTGATCATGGTTATCCGTTTGCAACAAATTTCAATCCGGAAATCAATCTGCGTGAAGTGTCTGCCAATGGTTCTTACTGGGAAAACGGTCACTGGGTAGAAACAAAGCCCATGGAGATCAAGAGAGAATACAATTTTGCAGGTGTCGGACAGAAGGACATGTATTTACTGCATCATGAAGAAATTGAATCCCTTGCCAAGAACATCCCGAATGTGAAACGCATCCGTTTTTTCATGACATTCGGACAAAGTTATCTCATGCACATGAATTGTCTGCAAAATGTCGGGATGTTAGATACAACGCCGGTAATGTTCGAAGGTCATGAAATTGTGCCAATTAAATTTTTAAAAGCCCTCTTGCCCGACCCTGCATCATTAGGTGCAAGAACAGTTGGCAAAACAAATATCGGCTGTATTTTCAAGGGAATCAAAGACGGCAAAGAAAAGCATATTTATATTTATAATATCTGCGATCATCAGGAAGCCTACAAAGAAACAGGCTTGCAAGCTGTTTCTTATACGACAGGTGTTCCGGCAATGATCGGCACGGCACTTGTCGCATCTGGGATCTGGAGCGGTGCAGGTGTCTTCAACGTGGAAGAATTTGATCCCGATCCGTACATGGACATGCTGAATCAGTACGGCTTGCCCTGGATTGTGGATGAAAATCCCGTACTGGTGGATTAAATCATGGCTTATCCAAAACAGCAGAATCATCCTGCCGGACAGTATGCCGCACTCACAAGTGTGACGCATACGCCGGCGTATGTCCTGGATGAAAAAAAATTACTCAAAAATCTGCAGATTTTAAAATCTGTGCAGTATCAGTCCGGCTGTAAAATCTTATTGGCACAGAAAGCTTTTTCGATGTTTGCTGTCTATCCCCTGATCTCGGAGTATCTGGACGGTACGACGGCAAGCGGTCTGTATGAAGCAAAACTGGGACGGGAGCATTTCCCCGGCGAAGTGCATGTATTTTCTCCGGCTTATAAATTCACAGATATCCTGGAAATTGCAGAAATTGCAGATCATGTTGTATTTAATTCACTTCAGCAGTTCAAAGATCTCTCGCATATCTGTTGCAATGCCGGAAAAAGCGTCGGCTTACGAATCAATCCGGAATGTTCCACGCAGGAAACGGCGATTTACGATCCTTGTGCACCGGGGTCTAGACTGGGGATTCTCGCCGAGGATCTGGACAGATTTGCAAATCATCATAAAGACCTGATGCGCCGGGTGGATGGTCTGCATTTTCATACACTCTGCGAACAGAACGTTGACGCTTTGGAATACACGCTCAAAGCTGTAGAAGAAAAGTTTAGCAAATATTTATACAAATGCAAATGGGTGAATTTCGGCGGTGGTCATCACATCACAAGACCAGATTATGACAGGGAGTTATTAATTAAATTAATTAAAAATTTCTCTGAAAAATATCAAGTTCAGGTTTATTTAGAACCTGGTGAGGCAATTGCACTGAATGCCGGGTACCTCGTAACAGAGATTCTGGATATTGTGGAGAATCA
Organism: uncultured Ruminococcus sp.; assembly: GCA_947177935.1. Taxonomy (GTDB): domain Bacteria; phylum Bacillota; class Clostridia; order Oscillospirales; family Ruminococcaceae; genus UBA3855. Next base: position 1,906 of record CAMWWG010000201.1, read on the forward strand.
CGGGACAAAAATTCTGATTCTGGACACTTCCGCAAGTTGTCACATGCCGGACGTTTTAGAAATGCCATACAGACCGCCATTATTTGATGCTGGTCAGCCTGGCGAAAAAAGATACACTTACAGATTATCTTCCTGTACCTGCCTTGCAGGAGATATTATCGGCGATTACAGTTTTGATCATGAGTTGTATATCAGCGATCGTTTGTGTTTTGAAGATATGATGATTTATTCCATGGTGAAAAATAACACATTCAACGGAATGCCCCTGCCGGATATCGGAATTTTAAATAATCATAATCAATATGAAATCATCAGATCATTCAACTATCAGGATTTCAAGGAGCGTTTATCATGACAACACCGAAACAGGACGGCTTTTTTATGCCAGCGGAATTTGATCGTCATCAGGCGACAATCATGATTTTCCCGGAACGTCCCGGCTCATGGCCTTACAATGCTGAACCGGCTCTGCCGAGTTTTCTGGAGATCTTCAAGGCGATTACTAAAAGCGAGTTATTATATCTGATTGTCAGCAAAAAGAAATTCTCCCAGGCGAAAGCATTCATCCGGGAGAATCAGCTCCGGAATGTCCAGTTATTGCAGATTGAACAGAATGACGCCTGGGCAAGAGATACTGCACCCACGTTTGTAAAACATCCCCGGACAGGCGAAATTCGGGGAATTGACTGGCAGTTCAATGCCTGGGGCGGTACGTTTGATGGACTATACCCGGATTGGGCAGATGATAATGCACTTGCCGGGATATTCTGTTCCCGGACGGGATTTGCCTGTTATAATGCGCAGCATTTTGTCCTGGAGGGCGGTTCGATCCACAGCAACGGACAAGGGTGTATCCTGACAACGGAAGCTTGTTTATTAAGCAAGGGCAGAAATCCGAATCTTAATAAAAAGCAAATTACAGAGATTCTCTGTGAATATCTCGGTGCAGATCGGGTGATTTGGCTGCCCCGTGGGATTTACAATGATGAAACAAATGAGCATGTGGACAATATC
>CAMWWG010000202.1 GCA_947177935.1 uncultured Ruminococcus sp.
CCATTTCCATGCAGTATCTCTGTACATAAGATTTGTCATAGCACTTAATTACCAGACCTTTGCACTGTGAAAAAGCGTCTTCCTCAATCTGCTTGACGCTGTCTGGAATCATCAGTTTTCTCAGATTGTCGCATCCTTCGAATGCACCGCTTCCGATGCTGATGATGGTATTCGGCAGATCCACAATTTCAAGATCATAGCAGAACTGGAATGTCATATCTGCGATTTCTGTGACACCGGCAGGGATGTTAATTTTGTTGAGTTTTGCGCACTCACTGAATGCGCCCTGTCCGATGGATCTGACACTTGGCGGAATAGCAATGGTTTTAAGGCGTTTGCATTCTGAAAACGCATACTGTCCGATAACCACCATCGAGGACGGAAGTTCTACGTTTTTCATGAATTTGAAACCATCGAAGCAGAAATTATCCAGCATCATATAACCGCCTGGAATCTTGACAGTACCTTTGAGACGGGAACGTGCAGCATCGGTATTTCTGAAGATCTGTGTTTCATCGATTTCGGGAATCGGATTTTCTGCCACGGGCTGCGGAGCGGGAGCAGGTCTCTGCGGTACGGGTGCAGTTTGCTGTGGCATTGCCGCCTGCATATTTGGCATTGGCTGTGCAATGGGCTGTGCACTGAAACCGCCGGCAACAGGGGGAGGACTGAACGGGTTGGCACTGACAAACTGCGGCTGTGCCGGGAATGCCTGCGCCGGAGCTGCCATTGCGCCTTGTTCCGGCATAGTTGTTTCATAAGGCCAGTCAAGCAGATATGTAAAGCATACCATAACAAATTCAACAGCGCCCTCAGAGAGGAACATTTCGTTCATCATGTATTCTTTGGATTTCATGATAGATATTTTCTGATTGTCACCCCTCTGCATAGCGGTCAGGACACCGCTTTTGGTGACATTTTTCAACAAACGGCGTTCTTTTTCGTATTCGGGGATATAGTCATTCATCAAAGAAATGAATTGATCGGGATTACTTAAAATTTCATTGCCGAACTGTTGCAGCATACCCTTTAGCTTCTGACTGACAGCGACTGTGTTTTCAAATCCTGCTACATTGACCATAAAATTCCTGCTGCTGAAAATATAAATTAAATAAAATAAAATAAAATTCATATTTCAGGAACATGCTGAAAATAATTTAAATTTTAATTAAAATATCAAGCACACTTCCTGAGCAGCCTCTCCTTTCTTGAAAAGATCTTGAAAAATAAACAAAAAAACTGACGTTGGTTTTTTGGCTTTTCAGTTTTTCAGCGACCGGCTCTGCAATACCTGTTGACCAGTTCCGGCAATTGCAGCGGCAAAAAGACCATACGCATTTACAAAAAGTATAACATGAATTCAGCAGATTGTCAATAGATTGCAGACGGATTTTCTGATTTTTTATATTTCCTACAAAAAAGGCAAGCGAAAATATGGCACTTCGCACCAAAAAAATCAGAAACAGATGTACATCAGGACAGAGAAGGAAAAAATAGACAGAAATACACATGGAATTTCGTGCTATTTGGCACTTGTATTTTCCAAAAAAATATGGTATAATAGATAGAAATCTGACTATTTTCTGAAAGACAGGGGATTTTCGGGATAGATTAAAATATTGATGAGATACCTGTGAATCATTCTGCAAGTTTGAAGGAGGTTGATTTTTTTGAGAATAAAAAATCTGATGAAAGGTGCGGCTGTCGGTATAATTCTTCTGTCGATGCTCTCAGCTGCCGGTTGTGCTGTAAAAAACGCACAACAGCAGGATATTACTATTGCTGTGATCTGCAAAAATGAAACAGATGAATACTGGCAGTCCGTCTGGATGGCGTGTGATGATGCGGAGTCTGAAATGATGATTCAGACACTGCGCCTTGCACCAGATGTGGAAGATGTCGAAAAACAGATTGCCAACATCAATGAGGCGGTTTCTGCAAACGTAGATGCCATTGTGCTTGCTGCGATTGATCCGGATGCCGAAAATGAGGCACTCTCCAAGGCAACCAGTGCCGGTATTCCAATTGTGACCATTGATTCTGATATTAATTATGACGGCAGGGCAAGTTATGTCGGAACACAGAACATATCTGCTGCCGCAATTGCAGGCAGACGTGTCAAGGAACTGCTCAATAATGACGGAACAGTGGGTATCATCTATCATGGCAACGCTTCTACTGCAAATATGCGTGTAAGCGGTTTTATGGAAGAAATTAATCCGCCGCAGGATGAGAATGCCGACAAGCCGGCAGGTGCAGGCTCTAAGTCAAATCATGCACAGTCGGAAAAACCTGCATCCGAACAAACTGTGTCGGAAACAAACATTAAAGTTCTTGCAAGCGCAGACGGCGAGGGCGATATGGAAATTTCCAAAGATCAGGCAAAGAAATTAATTACAGAACAGCATGTGAATCTGCTCTATACCACCAATCAGCCCGGCACCCGTGGTGCATGTGAGGCAATTCAGGAGTTAATCGATGCCGGAACAATTCAGCCGGATGAAGTACAGCTTGTTGGATTTGACTATTTCGATGGTGCTTATAACTACATTACAAGCGGCGTTCTGGATGCTGTGATCGTGCAGAATCCTTATAACATGGGCTACATGGGCATCCTGACAGCAAGAAATGTGATCCGGGGCGAAGATGTACAGCCGACGATTGACACCGGTGCCGTTCTTGTGACAGCGGATAACATCAATGAGGAACATATTCAGTTCCTCGTCAATCCGACAGACAACTAAGACGGGAGGAGCGGAAAAATGGCTAGAAGAAATGCAAGAAATGCCAGAAACAAAAGAAATACAATTGATATGAAACGACGCAAAGATCCCGGCATCCGGAAAATCAGCAGACTGTATCTGCTTATGGGAATTATCTATGTCGTGTTCATTGCATTTAATAT
>CAMWWG010000203.1 GCA_947177935.1 uncultured Ruminococcus sp.
GATCTACACAGAATGGTACAGATCCAGGGGCTACCCGTTTGATATTACATCCGTAACGCAGTATGACCAGAAATTCATAGAAAACAGGGAAATTTATAACAGTATTTCCGCTCTTGTGGATGAACTGTTTGACGATTACATCCGCAGAGAGGGCAACATTGAACCATTATTTGCGGCGTTCTGCAACGGAACGACCGTTACTTGTAGCGGTCTTTCCCAGTGGGGGACGGTCGATCTGGCAAATCAGGGACTGCTGCCCTATCAGATTCTGCAATATTATTATGGAGATGATATTACTATTGTGAAGAATGCACCTGTCCGGACGGCGGAATCGTCCTATCCGGGGGAAGTCCTTGCACCTGGTTCTTCCGGGATTCCGGTGCAGACAATGCAGATCCAGTTGAACCGGATTTCCCGGAACTACCCGGCAATTCCGAAAATTCCGGATGCAGACGGTGCTTATAATTCCGCTACAGAATCGGCTGTCCGGACATTCCAGGGGATCTTCAATCTGCCGCAGACAGGTGTGGTGGATAAGGCAACCTGGTACAAGATCGAATATATTTATACCAGCGTCAAACATCTGGCAGAACTGGATTCCGAGGGCATTACGATTGAAGAACTGCCGTTCCAGTTCACGGAAACACTTGTGCCGAATATGCGTAACGAGCAAGTCCGGGGCTTGCAATATTTCCTGGCTGTTGTGGGTGCATATTATGAAGAAGTCGAACGGATTGAGATCACAGGAACTTATGACCAGCAGACGGAAGATTCCGTCAGATCCTTTCAAAGAGTGTTCGGTCTGCCACAGACAGGTGTTGTGAATGAATCTACCTGGGATTTCATTTTCCGTGCATATGCCGGCATTGTGGAGTCCATTCCGGTAGACGTTGCGGATTACATTCCTGTTCCATATCCGGGGCATGTGATGCAGGAGGGCGTAACGAGCGAATATGTGAGAATTCTTCAGGAATATTTAAGTTTCATCCATGAAACAATTCCGGAAATTCCGGCAGTCCGGAACACAGGGTATTTTGGACCTTTAACAAGGGCATCTGTGATTGCATTTCAGCGATTTGCAGGATTGCCGCAGAATGGTGTTGTGGGCGTTGTGGCATGGGATGCAATCGCCGGATTGTATTCTGATCTGAAATTCGGCTACGGCAAGCGTCCCTATCAAGCGCCAGGCTACACAATCCGGGGGGAATAAATTTCAATATTTTAATATTTCAATATTTCAATAGAATAAGAAACTCCAGAAAGCGAAGTGATCTGATTTCATGGCGTATACACAAGAACAGAAACAGGAGCATATCCAGGAACTGCAAAAATATCTGTTTGTGATTTCCTGTTATGATTCCAGAATTTCCCCCATGATTCCCAACGGCGTCTATGACGCCAAAACGCAGGAAGCTGTCCGGCAGTTTCAGAAAATTTATAAATTGACCATCAACGGCGAAGTCAATGAAACAACCTGGAATAAGATTGTCTCTGTTTACCGTAGTTTAATAGATGATACACCCACTTGTCTGAACGCATTCCCACAGAATAAGAATGCTGTGATGCGTTCCGGTGACAGTTGTTTCACAGTGACAGTGATCCAGGCAGTGTTATTTGCACTTTCCAAACAGTACAATAATATCCCGGGTGTTTCCATCACAGGAGACTTCAACACAGAGACGGCACAGGCTGTGCAATTATTTCAGAATATGTGCGCATTGCCTGTAACCGGAGATGTGGACTGCAAAACCTGGAACATGCTGGCGCAGATCGGCTGCGATCTGAAAAATGAGAAACCATAATACATGCAAGGCGGATTTTTTCCGCCTTTTTTGTATAGAACAAAAAAATTGTAAAAAAAGAACTTGATAAAATTTAGAATATATGTTATAATAAAATTAATTTTATTTAGAAGTAACCATATCAGAAGGTATCTACATGAAAAAAATAAATGTTATAAACTTCATTTTATTAGTCGTTGTATTTTGTTTTCTGGCAACTGCCTGTAAAAAATCAAACGAAACAGAAATAATAGAGACTGCAACAACAGAGACTACGGCAATTATCAGCACAACAGCAACAACTTCTACAACAGAGACTACAACAATTACTAGCACATCAACAGTAACAACTTCCACAACAGAGACTACGACAACTATTCATACGACAATCGCAACTACTGCAACTACTAGTACCACAACAACAACGACAACAACAGATACGACTGAAAATGTTGAAAAAATTGCAGACAAACAACTTGTAAAAGCAATTCTCATGAAGTATTATGAATATTACACGGAAGAACAGGCACAAGAAGAGGCTGATTGGATGGTAGACAGTGCTGAACCGTATTCGCCAACAGGTAGTATCTATTCAGAAGAAGATGCAATAGAAAAAGCAAGAGCCATATTGATTGAAGATATGTGGCAGGATTATATTGACAGCATAGAAAGAGATTTTACTATTTATGAAGGACAAGAAATCAAAGTTGAGCGGGATTATCCGCCATATACCGTTACTTATTACGAAGAATATGATGCCTGGCTGGTTTTCACGCATCCTCTTTCCGGAAAGTTAGTCGACACATCTGTGATTTTAGCTACTCCCGGCACATTTCCCTATGTGATTCTAAGGGGAAATGACGGAAAAGTACTTGGTATTAGTTGATTCTGGATGAATTTTTCTTTCATCCCAAGGAGATGAGCTGACAATAATTTAACAATAAAATAATCTTCCATACTGTTCTAATTTCTGAAAGAACAGTATTTTTTTTTCAGATCTGGTTATCATAATAGAAATTTAAAATAAAATATTTAAAATATGCAAGGAGGATTTACATGCCGAAAAGAATTTATTCCAGTCTTAATTTTGAAAATCATCCGGGAATTTACAGTTTTGCAA
>CAMWWG010000204.1 GCA_947177935.1 uncultured Ruminococcus sp.
TGCGAATTTAAGACCATGCGTCCTGTATCCGCAGTTAAGAAACGCCTGAACGCTCCGGGAAGACATCAGCGTCAAGGGCTTTGACATGCTGATTATGCGTGAATTAACTGGCGGTCTGTATTTCGGTCAGCGTCGGACAGAACCCATCGACGGTGTGATGACTGCCATTGACACGCTGTCTTATAATGAGAACGAAATCCGGAGAATTGCTGTCAAAGCGTTTGAAGTTGCGATGAAACGCCGGAAGAAAGTTACAAGCGTAGATAAGGCAAATGTTCTGGATTCTTCCAGATTATGGAGAAAAATCGTCACAGAAGTGGCACAGGATTATCCGGAAGTCACACTGGAACATGCACTTGTGGACAGTACGGCAATGCAGATTGTCAAAGATCCGGCGCAGTTTGACGTGATGGTCACAGAAAACATGTTTGGTGATATCTTATCAGATGAAGCCGCTATGGTGACCGGCTCTCTGGGAATGCTCCCGTCGGCAAGCTTGAATGAAACAAAATTCGGATTGTATGAACCGAGCGGCGGTTCTGCGCCGGATATTGCCGGGAAAGATATTGCCAATCCTATTGCGGCAATTCTGTCCGGTGCAATGCTCCTGCGGTATTCCTTGGATCTCCAGGAAGAGGCGGATGCTGTGGAAAAAGCCGTGCAGAAAGTTCTGGAAGAGGGATTCCGCACAGGTGATATTATGTCCGAGGGCTGCAAGCAGGTGAAATGTTCTGAAATGGGGGATCTGATTGCAGATCGTGTATAATTTATAAATTTTTAAAAAAATAAAAAAAATAAGAAAGAAGGCTTTTTCAATGGAAAAGAAAAACATCGACTGGAGCAATCTCGGCTTTGCTTACATGCAGACGGATAAACGCTATGTTTCCAATTACAAAGATGGTGCATGGGATGAAGGTGCGCTCACAGATGAAGCGACCATTATCATGAGCGAATGCGCTTGCGTTCTCCAGTATGCACAGACTGTCTTTGAGGGTCTGAAAGCTTACACGACCAAGGATGGCAAAATTGTTACATTCCGCCCGGATCTCAATGCAGAACGTCTGGAATCTTCTGCCAAGAGACTGGAAATGCCTGTTTTCCCAAAAGAGAAATTTATCGACGCTGTAGAACAGGTTGTCCGGGCAAATGCGGCTTACGTTCCGCCTTACGGAAGCGGTGCAACGCTCTATTTAAGACCGTTCCTGTTTGGTATTAATTCTGTCATCGGTGTAAAGCCTGCGGAGGAATATCAGTTCAGAGTATTTGCCACCCCTGTAGGGCCTTATTTCAAGGGCGGTGCAAAGCCGATTACAATCCGTGTCAGTGACCTGGACAGAGCTGCACCACATGGAACGGGCAACATCAAGGCAGGATTGAATTATGCAATGAGTCTGCACACACTTATGGATGCGCACAGACAGGGTTATGATGAAAATATGTTCCTTGATCCGGCGACACATACGAAAGTTGAGGAGACCGGCGGTGCAAACTTCCTGTTTGTTACAAAAGACGGCAAGATTGTTACACCGAAATCTGATAGTATTCTCCCATCCATCACAAGACGTTCCCTCGTCTATGTGGCACAGCATTACTTAAATCTGGAAGTCCAGGAACGGGAAGTTTTGTTTGATGAAGTGAAAGATTTCGCAGAATGCGGACTTTGCGGCACGGCAGCCGTGATTTCTCCTGTTGGTAAAATTGTGAATCATGACCAGGAAATCTGTTTCCCGTCCGGTATGCAACAGATGGGTACAACGATTCAGAAACTCTATGATACACTGACCGGCATCCAGATGGGCAGAATAAAAGCACCTGCCGGTTGGATTCACGAAATCGCATAAATTCATTAATTTATCATAACATAATAAAAAATTATATATATATTATTAATATATTCATCCGGAACAGCTCTGTTTTGTCTGAATTCCTGGCAGACGGAGCGGTTTGTTTTGAGTTTTTTAATTCTATTATTAAGTATATTTTTAATTTTTATCAAGAACAGGAGTATTTTGAAATTATGGGTAAATATTTCGGCACTGATGGCTTCCGTGGCGAAGCAGGCAGGACATTGACGGCGGATCATGCTTATAAAGTCGGCAGATTCCTCGGTTGGTATTACGGCGAATGTAAAAAGCAAAAAGGCGATTTTACGCCGGCAAGAATCGTAATCGGCAAAGATACCCGCCGTTCCAGTTATATGTTTGAGTATTCTCTTGTCAGTGGTCTGACAGCATCCGGAGCGGATGCCTATTTACTGCATGTAACCACGACGCCGTCTGTTTCCTACGTCGTCAGAATTGATAATTTCGATTGCGGGATTATGATTTCTGCAAGCCATAATCCGTATTATGATAACGGCATTAAGCTGATTAATCAGAACGGCGAAAAAATGGACGAAAAAACGATTTCGCTTGTGGAAGATTATCTTGAAGGCAATCTGGAAGTATTCGGAAAATCCTACAAAGAATTGCCCTTTGCAACAGGGGAAAAAATCGGCTGTACGGTGGATTACGTTTCAGGAAGAAACCGTTATATCGGCTATCTGATTTCTCTGGGATTGTATTCTTTCAAGGGCATCCGGGTAGGACTGGACTGTGCCAACGGCGCAGCCTGGAATCTGGCAAAGGCTGTATTCGATGCACTGGGTGCGACAACTTATGTACTCAATGCCAATCCGAACGGATTAAATATCAATGAGAATGCAGGGTCTACGCATATGGAAGGTCTGCAAAAATTCGTTGTAGAAAATCATCTGGACATTGGCTTTGCCTATGATGGTGATGCGGACAGATGTCTTTGTGTGGATGAGAACGGCAATATTCTCACAGGGGATCATATTTTATATATTTACAGTGGGGACATCTGGATTGTTTATGTTTATTGTGA
>CAMWWG010000205.1 GCA_947177935.1 uncultured Ruminococcus sp.
TACGATATTGCCTCTTGTCTCGTGGGCTCGGAGTTGTGTATAAGAGACTGGTGATGGCAGGTGCATTCGCTGAAAGACGGCGGTGCATTTGTCATTGGAGTTACACAGGCTGCATATTATAACAATACCGGCGGTCTGCTGAACACGTATGTTTATAACGGCACACTGGTAGACTGTGATTTTTCGGAAGATCAGGCGGCTATCCTGCTTAAGAATGAGAACAGACGGCAATCCATTCTGGTTCTGTTTTCGGGAGATTTCCAGACGCCTGTAACTGTTTCTTTTGACAGTATCTGCAAAAACGTCAGAATCCAGGATCATACCGTCTATTTACTGGATGCCGGAACAATCCGAAGTTATGCTTTTTCAGGAGTGGAGCTGTCCTCCCTGGAAATCAAGGATGATTATGACAAAATTCTTCGGAACGGCAGATATTTTTATCTGTTAGGCTATGACAGGATCGAGAGAGTCAGTGCCGGGTGATTTTAAAAATATTTTTAAATCATTTTAAAATAATTTTAGAAGTTGACAAGTTCAGAATTATGTGTTATACTAGAGAAATAAAGAGAAATGCTATTCAGGAGGGAAGCAAAAATTATGGTGTTATGCAGTAAATGTAAAAAAAGACCGGCTGTTGTTTTCATTTCCGCTCTGCGTGGTGAGGAGAGCAGAAATGAGGGTTACTGTCTGGTCTGTGCCAGAGATTTAAATATTCCGCAGGTTTCGGATTATCTCAAAAGTCATTATATCAATGAAGAAGATCTGGAAGACTTCTCAGATCGCATGATGGAAATGATGCAGGACGGCATTTCCGATATGACGGATGAAGAAATGCTTGCTGAGGATGATCCTATGATTAAGGGGACAATTGATGCGATGCCGAGTTTTCTGAAAAATATTTTCGGCGGTATGCAGAATATCGGCGGCAAACCATCCGGACGTGATGAAAAAAATCCCCGTGACTTCCGGGAGAATAAAAAATCCGAACAAGGTCATAAAAAATTCAGCAAACCTGAGAAAGAATTGAAATTCCTGGAAAATTACTGTACGAACCTGAGTAAACGTGCAGAAGAAAATAAACTTGACAGAATTATCGGAAGAGACCGGGAAATTGCCCGGACAATGCAGATTTTATCACGCAGGACGAAAAATAATCCCTGTTTAATCGGCGAACCAGGCGTGGGTAAGACAGCGATTGCAGAAGGTCTGGCACAGAGAATCGTTGCAGGCGATGCGCCGTTCCATTTATTGGATAAGAAAATTTATTTGTTGGATTTAACAGCACTGGTTGCCGGGACGCAGTTCCGGGGGCAGTTTGAAAGTCGTGTCAAAGGATTGATCGGCGATGTGGTCAAAGCCGGAAATGTGATTTTATTCATTGATGAAGTGCATAATTTAGTCGGCGCAGGAGATTCCGAGGGTTCTATGAATGCGGCGAATATCCTGAAACCGGCACTGTCCAGAGGCGAGATTCAGGTCATCGGCGCAACGACGTTCAAAGAATATCGCAAATATATTGAAAAAGACAGTGCTCTGGAACGTCGTTTTCAGCCTGTAACCATTACAGAACCGACTGTTGACGAAACAGCAGAAGTATTATTAGGCATCCGGGAATATTATGAAAAATATCACAGAGTCAGAATTGAAGACAGAATTCTGAGATTATGCGCTGTCCTGTCTGAGCGATATATCAATAACAGATTCCTGCCGGATAAGGCGATTGATTTACTGGATGAAAGCTGTGCCTACAGAAGTCTCCGTGCAAAAGAGCTTGCCGAACTGGATAGCGTTACCAAAGAACTGGAGCGGAATTCACAGGATCTGACAGACCTGATGGACAACAGTTCGCAGGATTTTGAGAAAATTGCAGAATTGAAATCCCTTTGCAGCCGTTTGGATATGAAACAGAAAGAATTACAGGAACAGGCAGAACAGATCTATGTTTCGGAAACGGATCTGGCTGCTGTGATTGAATTGTGGACAGGAATTCCGGCGAATAAGATTGCAGAGACAGAAATGGCACGGATGAAAGGACTTGCAGAACGTCTGAAACGCAAAGTTGTCGGACAGGATGAAGCTGTGAGGGCACTGGCAAAATCCATCAAGAGAAGCCGGATTCAGTTCAGCGAACGGATCCGCCCGGCATCGTTTATCTTTGTTGGTCCTACGGGTGTGGGCAAGACAGAACTTGTCAAAGTTTTAGCGTCCGAATTATTCGACACGACAGAGCCGTTGATCCGGTTAGACATGACGGAATTCATGGAGAAACATGCTGTTGCAAGATTAATCGGCGCACCTCCCGGTTATGTGGGCTATGATGAGGCAGGACAACTGACGGAAAAAGTTCGGAGGAAGCCATATTCTGTTATTTTGTTTGATGAAATTGAGAAAGCGCACCCGGATGTGATGAATATTTTAATGCAGATTCTGGACGAGGGGCAAATTGAAGATGCCCAGGGCAGAACGGTAAGTTTTGCGCATACCGTGATCTGCATGACATCCAATGCAGGTTCTACGGATCAGAGCACCGGCGTGGGATTTAATAAAACCAGAGAAGACGTGACAAAAGAAAAAGCGATGAAAGCGCTCCGGGATTTTCTGCGTCCGGAATTCATCAGCCGAATTGATGAAATTATCGTATTCAAGCCGTTGACAGAGAAAGATTACACGGCGATTGCCGGTCTGATGCTGGATGAAATGAAGAATCCTCTGGAAGAAAAGGGGATTATGCTAGAATACGAGCAGGGCGCATTAGAAAAAATCGCCAAAGAGGCATTCGGCAAGCGTTACGGCGCAAGAGAAATTCGCAGAGTCCTCCGGGATCGTGTGGAAGATCCTGTTGCAGAAGAAATGATTGACAACGGGACAATTCTGCATAAAAT
>CAMWWG010000206.1 GCA_947177935.1 uncultured Ruminococcus sp.
TCTGGCTGTAACGCTCGTGTGTGCTGTCGGTGCGCCCGGCATTTCGTCCGGCGTGGAACTGATTACGGCAAATGCTGACTGGGCAGAAAAAATCGAATCTAACTGGAACATCAGAGACTATTATGACATTGGTGATTTCACCATCCAGTACGTGCAGAACGGTTACGTGCAGATTATCAGTTATAATAATCCCGATGCCGAAGAAGTCGTAATTCCAGAGACATTCAACGACGGCGACACAGATTTTCCGGTGCAGGTGCTCTATGGCGAATCGTTCCAGAATTGCCAGATGAAGAAAATCACCATTCCGGATTCTGTCAGGAAGATCGGCACATTTGCATTCTGCAACTGTGACAAGCTGGAAGAAATCGTCGGCATGAACGGTGTGGAAGAAATCTGCGATAATGCGTTCACATCCTGTCAGTCCCTCAAACAGATCAATCTTCCGGACACGCTGAAAATCACTGGTACAGAAGCGTTTGCGTTCTGCAACAGCCTGACGGAAGTGACAATTCCGGGCAGTCTGACAAAAATGGGTACTTATATGTTTTCAACCTGTATGAATCTGGAAAAGATTATCATTCAGGACGGCGTGACTACCATCGGCGATAAAATGGCTTATTATTGCAGCAAATTGAAAACGGTTGAGATCCCGGCAAGTGTGACAACCATCCGTGACGGTGCATTCCAGATCAGCGGACTGGAAACGTTCACCGTCCCGAATACCGTCACAAAACTGGGCGCAGGTGCATTCAATAACTGCAGCATGCTTAAGAGTGTGACGCTTTCTGAGAACTGCGACATGATTGAGAGTGAATTATTCCTGGACTGCTACGCTCTGGAAAATGTGACAATCCCGGACAGCGTCAAGAGAATCCGCAAAAGTGCATTCTCCAACTGCCAGGGACTGAAAAATCTTACCATTCCGGATTCTGTCAACAGAATTGAGAGCTACGCATTCTATAACTGTTCTTCCCTGGAGACACTCAATCTTCCAGAAGGCATTGAGAAAATTGATGAATATACATTCAGCAAGTGTTCTGCGCTCAACGGTATCACGTTGCCGTCTACGCTGACAAGTATCGGCGTGTATGCGTTCTATGACTGCACATCCCTGGACAGCATCGTAATTCCAGTATCTGTGACATCCGTCGGAAGTTATGCGTTCTATGGATGCAACAGCATGAAAACGGCAAAATTCGAGGGCAGTATGAAAAAGCTCGGTATTTGGTGCTTTGCAGGTTGTACCTCGTTGGAAGAAATCAAGCTCCCGGAAGGTCTGACCGTCCTGAACAATCATGTATTATATCGCTGTGAATCCCTGAAAAATGTGGACATCCCGGAGACAGTGACGCAAATTGACGGCTATGCACTTGCGGCATGTGATTCCCTGAAAGAAGTCCAGATCCCGGCAAGCGTGGAGAAAGTAGGAGAGTTTGCAATTGGCTACGGCGAAGGTGTTCTCCCGGAAGTCAACCAGGAAGTCAACATTGTCAGCGATTCCACGGCTGTACAGGATTTCTGTAAGGATAACAAGATCGTTCTGAACGGCGAAGTGCCGGAAGATGAGCCGGACAATTCGAAGCTGCCCGTGATGACGGAACTCACACCGGATTCTTTGATTGAATATCTGCACGGACATATTACCATGACGCAGGAACAGTACCAGACAGCAGACCAGAACGGCGATGGCATTGTGAATATTTTCGACTGGGTATTGATGAAGAGACCCGGTATAGAGCCGCCAATTGAGAGTATGGAACCGCTTCCGGAAGCAAGCGAGGCACTAGAATTTGAAGTAGTAAACGTATCTGCTGAAGACTGAGAAAATAAAAAAGGGAGCTGGTGACAGCTCCTTTTTCTGTGAGGATGTGTGAAGATGACTGAAATAACAGAAATCAAATGGAAACAAGAACCGATTGGAAATCAGATTTTTGTCTGCGTTTCGCAGGAACACCGATTCGGCACAGATGCATTTCTGCTGACGAATTTTTCAAGATACAAAGCAAAGGATCTTGTCTGCGAGTTCGGCACAGGCTGTGGGATTATTGCCTTATTAATGCAGAAATCCCGTCCGCCTGTGAAAATTTATGCGCTGGACATCCAGCAGCAGGCAATTGAGCAGCTCCGGACTGGAATCAAAATCAGTAAAATTGCCCCTGAAAAAATTATTCCTGTCTGTACAGATCTGAAAAATTTTCAGAACTGGGAAAATGTCCCCTACGGGCAGTTCAGTTTGGTAATTTGTAATCCGCCCTATCAGCCGTGCGGTTCAGGGGAAGAATCCAGTTTGCAGGCACAGAGAATTGCCCGGCACGGCGTATATTGTACCATGGAAGATATCTGCCATTCTGCAAGCAGATTGCTGAATACCAGCGGCAGGCTCTGTCTGTGCGGTAAGCCAGAACGTCTCCCGGATTATATCTGTAGTATGAGGGAATCCGGCATTGAACCTAAGAGACTACAGTTTGTTTCTAAGAATGCCGGTGATATGCCCTGGCTGTTCTTACTGGAGGGCAAAAAGAATGCAAGAAGATTTTTACAGATGGAAAAGCCATTTATTATGTATCATAACGGCAGACTGACCGAACAGGCGCAGGCATTGTATCAGAATTCAGAAAAAATTCAGAATCAGGAGCGTGAAAATTTATGAATGGTATTTTATATGTCACAGGGACGCCGATCGGAAATTTAGAGGATATCACATTGAGACAGTTGAGAACCCTCCAGGAAGTGGACTTCATTGCCGCCGAAGATACCAGGGTCACCCGAAAATTGCTGACACATTTTGAAATTAAGACGGAACTTGTCAGTTATCATGAACACAGTGACAGAAATGTGATTGACGGCATTTTAAACCGGATTGCGTCCGGACAGAAC
>CAMWWG010000207.1 GCA_947177935.1 uncultured Ruminococcus sp.
ATTCACACGCTTATTTTTATGCAGTTTTCTAAAAAATTGGTTTCTCACAGATATTTCTGAAAATTATCTGGAAAAAACCAAAAAACTATGCTATAATAAAATTGATTATTTTAATTATCTTTAATTTATTAAATCTAAAATTATTTAAAATCATCAAGAGGAGGAAATTTTTTCATGAAACACACACATCTTTCCGCCCGTGTCACTGCTCTGCTTGCAGTCATTGCGCTAGGATGTACAAATTTTACGGCTTGTTCATCCAAAAATCCGGAGAATCCGGAAATTCCGGATCAACAGGAAATCACAGAGGCGCAGAGTACAGAACAGAATCCGGAAACACTTGCTCAGAAAGCAACAGAATCAAAACAAGAATCAGAACCGGAAACAGAACCTGTGACAGAACATGTCAGTCCCATAGAAAGCATAACAACACAGCTTGGCACACAGCAGGCATTTTCGGGCGTGAAACTCAATCATGAAACAAATAAAAATTATCCCGTTCAGCTCAAGGATTTTATTGAATCGGGTGATTCTGTGCAGTCGTTTATCTTTGAATTTGAAGCAAATGGCAATATCGGGACTTATCAGGGCGGATGCGGCATTTCCGTCAATGATGACTGCGCCGCTGCAACCAATGACCATTGGTATCAGTCTGCGGATTTCAGCGTTGCTGCAGATGGAAAATATATCAAGATCACATGGGACGTACCGGCGGAAATCCAGAACGACATTGATGCCAACGGCACAGTACAGATCGGCTACTGGTGGAGTGATGTCATGGAACTGGATCTGAAATACATCACTTGTAATTATACCCGGACGACAAAAATTCCCGTGGATGAAACAGTTGAGATTCCGGTGGCACAACAATTGAATTATCAGTCAGACTCTGCCAAATCCGTGAAAATTCCATTATCTGACTACCTGGACGACGGCTATACACCGCAGGCAATGACGTTTGAAATCAGTTCTGATAAGGCACTTGGCAAATTCAACTGCGGATTCGGGATGCAATTGCAGGGGGACTGGTACGAAAGCGAAACGATTTCAAAATTCTCTGATCAGAATCATCTGAGTTTAACTTGGATTATTCCGGAAGATATCAAAGAAAGCATTCAGAAAAATGCCGAGGCAGAATTTAACTATTTCTGGAGCGAATCTGATTTGATTACACTTGATTCCGTGACAATGAAATACAGTTACGGCGCAAGGGGTAAACTGGACAAGAACCGTCTCCCAGATGATATTGATATTCAGGTGATGCACCAGAATGAAGATGCACAGAAAATTGTAGATAATATCACTGCCATCTGGAGTTTAGGCAATACGCTTGACTGCTATAATGTCACTTGGTCAGTCGCAGAATTTGAGACAGCATGGGGCAATCCGAAAACAACCAAAAAAATGATTGACACAGTCAAAGCCGCAGGTTTCAACACAATCCGGATCCCGGTTTCCTGGACGGATCATATTGACGAACAGGGTAATATTGATTCTATCTGGCTGAACCGTGTACAGCAGGTTGTGGATTATGCCATGGATAATAAATTATATACAATCCTGAATATGCACCATGATGACTACACCTGGCTGAACCCGACTTATGCGGATGAAGATGCTGTAAAAGAAAAATATATCAAAATCTGGCAACAGATTGCAGACAGATTTGAAAATTACGACACAAAATTAATATTTGAGGGGCTCAACGAACCGAGAGTTGTCGACAGTCCTAATGAATGGACAGGCGGCACGCCGGAAGAACACGAAGTCATCAATGATTTACTGGAAGAATTCGTGAAAACAATCCGGAAATCCGGCGGAAATAATCCGATGCGGACATTAATTGTGACAACACATGCAGCATCCATTGAGAAAACTGCCGTGGAGGCATTAGAAATTCCAAAAGACAATAATCTGATTGTGT
The DNA here is from genome assembly GCA_947177935.1 of uncultured Ruminococcus sp. GTDB lineage: Bacteria > Bacillota > Clostridia > Oscillospirales > Ruminococcaceae > UBA3855. The sequence goes on from CAMWWG010000207.1 coordinate 1,925, forward strand.
CAATTCACAGTTATGCACCATGGAAATTCACAACGTATGATTATCAGGATGTGACGGAATTCGATGATGCTGCAAAGGAAGAATTGAATGCGCAGTTTGATTATCTCAAAGAAACATTCGTAGATCATGGAATTCCCGTGATAATTGCGGAATTCGGCGCAGAAAACAAGAACAATTCAGAAGAACGTGCAGAATATTATTATTATTATATCACGGAAGCCGCAAAACGTGGAATCCCCTGTGGCGTCTGGGATAACAACGTCTTTGACGGCGAGGGATCTTATGGACTGCTTGACCGGGAAGACTGCACCTGGCGTTCCGAAGAAATCATTACAGCGATCCAGCAGGCAATGGAAGATAAGTAAGAAAGCATATTAAAAATATTAAAAAACTGTGCAGGGATGTTTCTATTCCTGCACAGTTTTTATTTTAAATTATAATATTAAATTATGATATGGATTCCAACAAAATATAATAAATGGAAGATCCGATATGACAAAATAATACTAACATCAGCAGCGGACTTGTCAGGGATAATCTCCCGCCACGTTCCGCCTGTTCTGGTGTTGTACTTGGAAAACGTTCTGTAATCAGCATCCGGATTAGCAGAATCAGTCCGGCAATTACCAGAATTGTATAAACCATATTCATAAGATTTCCTGCCAGATCCCAGTGATAGACTTCGCAGATGCTGAAAATCTCCGCACAGAGATTTACTGCCATGTGTGCAATCATCGAGGGAATTAATGAATTATGCTTGACAGTGATGTACCCGAAGAAACACCCGGCACAGAATGCAAGGATAAATTGTGCAAGGTTCTCATGCCACACCCCGAAAAAGAATGCGCTCATGATAATGCCGAAATGCTGACTCACCCGGCTCAGATTCTTCAGCACAAAGCCACGGACTAACAATTCTTCCGTAACAGGTGCTACAA
>CAMWWG010000208.1 GCA_947177935.1 uncultured Ruminococcus sp.
TTTTTCTTTTTCTTTTCTGAAATTTCCAGCTCTGATTCTTCCACAGGGATTTCCTGATCTGTTTCATCCGCAGAAATTTCCTGCTCTTTTTCTTCCACAGAGATTTCCGACGTTGGTTCTTCCGCAGGAATTTCTGGCTCTGGTTCTTCCACAGGAATCTCCTGCACTGGTTCTTCCACAGAGATTTCCGGCTCTGGTTCTTCTTTCTTTCCGAATGAAAATAAACTATTTCTCTTTTTCGAAATTTCTTCTGCTTCTGATTCTTCCTGCTGATTTTCTTCAGATACAGCTTCTTCTTCCGGACGGTCAAACAATGCCCGGACAAAATCCGCATTGTTGAATCTTTGCAGATCTTCAATCTTTTCACCAACGCCGACTAATTTCACAGGAATCCCCAGCTCATTCTTGATCGACACCACAATGCCGCCCTTTGCCGTGCCATCCAGTTTGGTCAGGACAATCCCCGTAATATTCGCCACTTCGCTGAACAATCTTGCCTGACTAACTGCATTCTGTCCGGTTGTCGCATCCAATACCAACAACGTCTCAATTGCACATCCCTCGGCACGCTGCTGTAAAATCCGGTTCATCTTGGCAAGTTCGTCCATTAGATTTTTTTTATTCTGCAAACGTCCGGCAGTATCCACAATGACAATGTCGCAATCTCTCGCAATAGCAGCCGTCACCGCATCATAAACAACGGACGCCGGATCACTGCCCTCGGCATGTTTGACGATGGAAACCCCTGCACGTTCCGTCCAAACTTCTAACTGTTCAATCGCCGCCGCACGGAATGTATCTGCCGCCGCCACCAGGACTTTCTTACCGTCATTCTTGAACTGATAACATAATTTTCCAATCGTTGTCGTCTTGCCTGCGCCGTTGACGCCGATCACCATAATCACAGACGGCTTTGTGGATAAATCCAATTCTGTTTCCTCGCCCATCATGTCGCTGACGATTTCCTCAATCAGCCCCATAATTTCCGCAGGATTCTTTACACCACGTTCTTTCACGAGTTTCCGCAGACGTTCACAGATTTCCACAGAAGTTTCCACGCCCATGTCCCCCATAATCATGGTTTCTTCCAATTGTTCAAATAATTCTTCATCAATCTTTGTGAACGAATTGAGAATTGTCTGCATCTTGTGCATCATTGCATCTCTTGTTTTCTGCAAACCCTCTTTCAATCTGGAAAAAAATCCCATAAAAGCCTCCTTTTTATTTTTAATTTATCATTTTAATTACTGCCAGTCTCTGCCGGCTGTTCCAGTCGGAGCAGCCGGGAAATGCCATCTTCCTGCATCGTCACACCATATAATACATTGGCTTCTTCCATTGCACTTCGTCTGTGTGTTACAAGCACAAACTGGGTGTGATCCGTGAAATTTCTCAGATACCGGGCGTATTTCAGAACGTTTGCCTCATCAAGTGCGGCATCAATTTCATCCAGAATACAGAACGGCGCAGGACGTAATTTTAAAATTGCAAAATAAATGGCAATCGCTACAAATGACTGCTCGCCGCCGGAAAGAGAAATCAGATTCTTAATAACTTTCCCTGGCGGTGCAACGCTGATCTCAATCCCGGATGTGAGGACATGTTCCGGATCTGTAAGAATCAGCTCCGCATGACCGCCGCCGAATAATTCCTGAAAAATTTCCTGAAAATTCTGATTGATGATGACAAAATTTTCTGAAAAAATCCGGAACATTTCTTCGGTCAGATCCCGGATCATTTTTTCAAGTCCCCCCCTGGATTTCTGAACATCCTGAATTTCACGGGCATAGAACGTATGCCGTTCGGAAACATCCAGGTATTCTGCAATGGCATCAACATTGACAGTTCCTAATGCCCGGATTTTCTGTTTCAGATCTGTAAGATCCTTTTTTGCCCGGATCTGATCCGGCACAGGTTCTGCAAATTGCTGTGCTTCAGATCTGGTCAGTTCATGAATTTCAAATAATTTCGTGATAATTTCATCATGTTCCGATCGAAGCGCATTTTGCCGTTCCGTCAGTCTGCTGATCTCGGCAGAATATTTTTCTTTTGCAGTATGATATTCCCGGAGACCATCCTGCAAGTTTCTGATCCAAATATTTTCGGCATCATGTTTCTGACCGACGGATTTCGCCTGCTGTTCAGAATCAGAAATTTTTTGTTCCGTTTGTGCAAGAAAAGCTTCACGTTCTGTAACAGCGTGCATTTTCTGTGCAATTTCATTCTGATACTGTTTCGATTCCCGGATAAAATTTTCTTCTCTTTCAGCAATTTTCTTTGCGTCGTTTTGTAATTGATTTACTTTATTCTGTGCGGATTCCTGATCTTTCTGTGCCTGGACAAGTCGGATTTCCAGTGCATGATAATTTTCGGATAACGCTTCCCGTTTCCGCCGGATGGAATCCCTGCACTGCTGTGCATTAGAAACAGATTGTTCCAGAAACTGGATTTTTTCAGAATTTTCTTCCTGTTCCCGGACAGCATCTGTGATGCTGGATTCTGTCTGCACAGCCTGTTTTTTCAAAGATTCCAAATGTTCCTCGTCAGAATGAATCTGCTTTTGCATTTGCGAAATCGGAAATGCAAGCCGTTCAGCGTTCGTCTGTGCCACAAGCAATTTTTGATGCAATTCATCAAGATCTTGCTTTGCATCTGCAAGCGCATTCTGCGACTGTGTCGCCTGTGCGGAACAGGCAAGTGCCTGTTGTTCCGCATCCCGGCAGGACATTGCAAGATCCTGAATTATTTCCTGCAAAGTTTGCAATTCTGTCTTTCGGGTAAGCATACCGCCGATTTTCTGGACAGAACCGCCCGTGAACGAACCGCCGGCATTGATCACC
>CAMWWG010000209.1 GCA_947177935.1 uncultured Ruminococcus sp.
CGGCAGAAGTGCCTCAATTGCCGCCTCAGCCAGAATAAAAAAGAGTGTCAGGAACGTGGGAAATTTATATTCCCGGAGACTGGAGAGAATTTTTTTGAGCATAAGCATCATCCTTTCTTAAATTTTCTTAATTTTTTAAATTTTTTAATTTTTTAAAAATTTATATTAAAATTAAAAAATTAATATCAGGCAACTAGTATTTATTCTACTATATTTTGTCGGATTTGTCAATAGTTGTACAGATTTTTTGTGTATTTTATTGGATTCAAGAGACTTTTTCCGGAAAATTCACAGCTTTTTTTGTGAAGACCAGAGAAATCCCGAATGTCAGCAATTCTGTGACAGGATACGCAAGCCAAAGTCCGGTCATTCCAAAAAATCCGGATAAGATCCACGCCGCAGGAATCATGATAAATAATCCCCGCAAAAGAGAAATACTGTTACTTTGAATCGGATTTTCCGTCGCAGACAGGAGCATTGCCGCCAAAATGTTCAGTCCTGCAAAAACTGCACCTGTGAAATAATAGCGCATTCCCTGTACTGCATATTCTTGCAGGAGAGTATTCTGCTCTTTGTTGAATAATTCCGCAATGGGATCTGCCAACAGGAAAATAATACTATAAATCAGGAAAAACAAGCTAATTACTGTCACACACGCATAACGATAGTATTTCATCGGAGATTTATTCTGTGCATAGGATTCGCTGACTAATGGCTGCATCCCCTGCGCTGTTCCCGTCCAGATACACGTCACAACAAGTGAAACATTCGCAACAATGGCATAAGCGGCGACGCCTGTATTTCCTGCAATTTTCAGGATCAGAATATTCAATGCAAAGATGACAATCCCATTGGACAGCTCCGCAATGAAAGACGATCCACCAAGCGACAGAATCGTTCTGATATTCTGAACATTTATTTTTGTGAAAACAGCATGGAAATGATTCTGTTTTTTCAGGAAAAATGGCATTAAAATTAAAATACTAATGACCGGAGAACAGCATGTCGCCAAAACTGCCCCCATCATGCCCAAATTCAGGACGAAAATAAACAGATAATCCAGAATAATATTGGAAAAACTCCCTGCTAACATGGCAATCATCGTCCGTTCCGGTGCGCCGTCATTTCGGACGAAACATAATAGAATCTGATTTAATATAAATAACGGCGAAAAAATTAATAATATTTTTAGATAAATCCTGCTCATTTCAAATGTCTGCGCATCTGCACCAAGCAGCCCAACAATCTGATCTGGAAAAAATATTCCTGCCAAGATTAAAAAACAGCCCGACAGGATACATAAATATAATGTATGTGTGAAAACTTTGTCTGCCTGCTGATTTTATTTGAATTTCCTGTAAATGATATATTTGTCAGCTCAGCCGATCCCGAATAACAATAGCAGAACTTTTATCAGATTATAGACTGGAATCACCAGATTCAGAGCCGCTATACCGTCCGCACCGAGCCATTGTGCAATAAAATAGGTATCTGCTAGAATATAACAGGAAATTCCCAGCATTCCCAGAATGTTCAGACTGACGTATCTTGCAAATTTTTTCATGCAATCCATCTCCTTTCTTTGTAAAAAATGCACTGACTCCGTCCCTGCCAAGACCTATAGGGACAAGAGTACAGTGCATATGCTTCCACCCGGTGACAGAAACAAAATGTTTTATTTTAATTTTAATTAAACTCAGGCTGTTAATATCGGATACTGTGCCAATACCTGAATTCCCTTTTGTGACAGAAATCTCATGGCAATTTCCAATTCTGTTCTATTAAGGGCATTCCCCGTGACAAATACTAATTCTTCTTCATCCGTAGAGATCGTTTTTTCTTCAATTGTTCCGAAGATCTCGGACAATACAGCGATATCTGCAGCGCTTGTCCGGAAATAGTATTTTGCCGTGAATTCTCTGAAATTCTCAATGAAATCCGTCGAATTGACATTTTCCCAGGTCTGTGACGGAATTGTATCACTTAACTGAACTTCTTCTATCATGTCACCCAGAACGGCGCTTGCTGTAGGGAATTTTCCTGCGCCACGTCCGTAGAACATCGCCTTGCCGATTCCGTCGCCTCTTACCATGACGGCATTGTAAACGCCATTGACCTGTGATAATAAATTCTCTTCTTCGACAGCCATCGGCATCACTGTCGGCAGGATCTTTCCATTTTCCAGTATCTGCACTCTTGCGATTAATTTGATTGCATAACCAAGCTGTCCGCATAATTTCGTGTCTTTGAGTTCCACTTCCCGGATGCCTTTTGTGTGAACGGATTCCGGATAAACATGCTTGCCGAATGCCAGGGAAGATAAAATGCAGATTTTCCGGCAAGCGTCATGCCCTTCCACATCCGCCGTGGGATCTTTTTCTGCATAGCCCTTTTCCTGTGCAAGCGCCAATGCGGACGTAAAATCCATATTGGCCGTAATCATTTTATTCAAAATAAAATTCGTCGTGCCGTTCAAAATGCCGGCAATCGCAGAAAATTCATTTGCAATCAGACATTTATGCAATGGTCTGATAATCGGGATTGCACCGCCGACGCTTGCCTCAAAGAAGAAATTGCAGTGATGTTCCTTTGCGACTTTTAATAATATGTCGCCTTTGGATGCAACTAATTCTTTATTGGACGTTGCAACACTCTTGCCGGCTTCCAGGCAGGATCTGACAAATGTGAATGCCGGATTGACACCGCCCATGCACTCGGCAACAACAGCAACTTCCGGATCATCCAAAATCACCTGAATATCCTTGACAATCCTGTTGGCATAGGGCTTTCCGGGAAAGTCCCGGAGATCAAGAATATATGCCATTTCCAGTTCCATGC
>CAMWWG010000210.1 GCA_947177935.1 uncultured Ruminococcus sp.
ATACACAAGAAAAATCCAAGTTTTTTATTTAATTTTTACAATGCTATTTTAATGATTGAAAAACTTATGTTTGATACACTCATGAAAGTAATTCATAGCCAATTTCCGTTAATTTTTCCTGAATTTTTTCGGAATCCGGCGCAGAAAATGCAGGATTCAAAGTCAATTCCACCGTTCCGGACTGAAAATCCGGTTTTGCCTGGTCAATTTCCGGAAATTCCTCTAAACAGTTCTTCACTGTCATTTCACAATGCGGACACATCATGCCATTTACTTTCAAAATTGGATTTTTTAAACCGAAATTCCCGGAATTTGCAGAATTCCAAGATTTTTTTTCAAATTCTTTCCGGATTTCTGTAATCATTCTTGAAATGACCTCCGGATCTACAGAATTTTTTAATTTTCTGTCATGCCCGGATTCGTGAATCTTTGCAAAATTCAGTCTTAACGCATTCGTCACCACACAAAAACTGGACAGACTCATCGCCATTGCGCCGAACATGGGATTTAATTCCCAGCCGAACAGATTAATAAACAATCCTGCCGCCAACGGAATCCCGATTACATTATAAATAAATGCCCAGAACAGATTCTGATGAATATTCCGGATGGTACACCGGCTTAATCGGATTGCCGAAACTGCATCGGACAGACTGCTCCTCATGAGTACCACATCCGCCGAATCAATGGCAATGTCTGTACCTGCGCCGATTGCTGCACCAATGTCCGCCCTCGTCAGCGCCGGTGCATCATTGATCCCGTCGCCGATCATCATTACTTTTCCAGATGCCTGCAATTTCTGAATGACCTGTTCTTTGCCGTCCGGACGCACGCCGGCAATGACGGCATCCACGCCAGCCTGTGAACCGATGGCAGCCGCTGTTTTTTGATGATCTCCTGTGAGCATGACCGTCCGCAAGCCGAGATTGTGCAATTCCCGGATTGCTGCCGCACTGTCCGGCTTGATGACATCCGCCACAGCGATCATCCCTAGAAATTCTCCATTTTTTGCAAAAAACAACGGTGTCCGTCCTTTCTGTGCAGATTGCTCCGCCTTTTCCAGGATTTCTTCCGGAATGGATGCGTTCTGCAACCCGGATGCCAGTTGTGACCGGATAAAATCCAGATTGCCGCCGGATAATTTCTGATTCTGATATATTGCGGTTAAACCATTCCCGACAAGCGCCTGGAAATCCGATATTTCTGTGAGTTCCGGAAGTTCCAGTTTTTCAGATTCTGTCCGTTTCAAAATTGCTCTTGCCAAGGGATGTTCACTTTTCTGTTCCAGTGCTCCGGCAAGGATTAAGAATTCCCGTTCTGTCAGATGTCCGGCAGGATGGATTTCCACAACTTCCGGCATTCCTTGTGTGATTGTGCCGGTCTTATCCAGTGCAACAATCTGAATTTTTCCGGTTTCTTCGAGGGAAACGGCTGTTTTGAACAAAATTCCGTTCTTTGCGCCGACACCGTTTCCGACCATAATCGCCACAGGTGTTGCCAATCCCAATGCGCACGGGCAACTGATGACAAGAACGGAAATGGCTCTTGCCAAAGCATAACCGACGCTTTGTCCGACCAGTAGCCAGATCACGAATACCAAAACCGCAATGCTGATAACAATCGGGACGAACACACCGGAAACACGATCCGCAATTTTAGAAATCGGTGCTTTCGTTGCGGAAGCGTCGCTGACCATCTGAATAATTTTCGCAAGTGTTGTGTCCTGTCCGACATGTGTCGCCTCGCATTTCAGAAATCCGGACTGGTTCACCGTTGCACCGGAAACGGCATCTCCGGACTGTTTGTCAACAGGAACACTCTCGCCTGTTAATGCAGATTCATTCACAGCGCTCTGCCCCTCCAGAACAACACCATCCACAGGAATTCTCTCACCGGGACGAATGATAAAAATATCTCCCGTCCGGACTTCTTCCACGGGAATGGTGATTTCCTGATTTTCCCGAAGAATGACCGCCGTGTCCGGTGTCAGCGCCATCAGACTCCGGATCGCATCCGTTGTCTTGCCCTTGGAATGCGCTTCCAGCATTTTCCCGACAGTGATTAACGTCAGAATCATTGCCGCAGATTCAAAATAGAGCTGTTCCATGTCCTGCATGATTAACGCCGGATTCTGATCTGTAACAGCTCCGGTCATGTGAAATAATACATATACGCTCCATAGAAACGACACCCCGGAACCCATTGCCACAAGCGTGTCCATATTCGGACTTTTATGCAGTAATCCCTTAAATCCATTCACAAAAAATTTCTGATTTATCACTAAAATCAAACCTGATAATAATAATTGTACCAATCCCACTGCGATGTGATTCCCTTCAAAAAACGCCGGCAGTTGCCAGTCCCACATCATATGCCCCATGGAAACATATAATAATGGCAGTAACAGAATCACAGAGGCAATCAGGCGTTTCCGGACTCCAGGCGTTTCGGTGTCTTTCAAGGAATCCGTCCTGTTCTGTGCCGGATTCTGCATATCCCTGGAGATTGCTCCATAGCCAGCATTCTCAACTGCCTTGATAATTTCTTCCGGAGATGCCGTGCCCTCGACATTCATAGAATTTGTGAGCAGGTTGACGGAACAGACTGTGACACCATCCACAGCGCTGACGGCTTTTTCTACCCGGGCACTGCAAGCCGCACAGCTCATGCCGGTAATCTGATATTGTTTCATAAAAAACTCCACCTTTCATGAGATTAAAAATTAAAATTTAATAAAAATATTAGTTTTATTATTATAGCAAAATTCAGGGAAAAAAACAACTCCGTTCCTGGAAATCCCAGAAAACGGACTTTTTCATCGTTGCACTGCGC
>CAMWWG010000211.1 GCA_947177935.1 uncultured Ruminococcus sp.
TCAAGTAAATCCTGTCTTCTTGATTATTTAATATTAATTTAAATAATAAGGTCATGTCGGAAATACTTAATTATCGCCCAATAACCGTAAGGAGGAAAAACCAAATGAAAAAAGGTATTATCGGCAAAAAAGTCGGTATGACACAGATTTTCGATGAAAATGGCAAAGTCATTCCGGTGACTGTCGTAGAGGCTGGGCCTTGCCAGGTCATTCAGGTCAAGACCGTTGAGAATGACGGTTATAACGCTGTACAGCTTGGTTTTGGCGACAAGAAAGCCAACAGAGTCAACAAGCCGGAGAAAGGGCATTTTGACAAGGCTGATGCAGGCTACAAGAAAACATTAAAAGAATTCAGACTGGAAGATTCTGATCTGACAGCCGGTGCACTCGTGAAGGCAGATGTCTTTGCTGTCGGTGACATTGTAGATGTTTCCGGGACAAGCAAAGGTAAAGGCTTCCAGGGTGCAATCAAGCGCCACAATCAGCACAGACTGAAGGAGACGCACGGCACAGGTCCTGTTCACAGACAGGCAGGTTCTATGGGTGCATGTTCTTCCCCGTCCAGAATTTTCAAGGGCAAGGGAATGGCAGGACACATGGGTGCTGAGAAAGTGACAGTCCAGAATCTGGAAATTGTAAAAATAGATGCTGAAAATAATCTGATTGCGATTAAAGGCGCAATTCCTGGTCCTAAGGGCGGTATTGTGACAATCGTTGACAGCGTGAAAGCATAAGAGAGGGGGAACTTGAAATGGCAACTGTAAAAGTATTTGATATGTCCGGTAATGAAGTTTCTTCCACAGAGCTGGCTGACAGCGTATTCGGCATTGAACCCAACCAGGCAGTCATGCATATGGCTGTTGTCAATTATCTGGCAAATCAGCGCCAGGGTACACAGTCCACACTGACCAGAACAGAAGTCAGCGGCGGCGGCAGAAAACCCTGGAGACAGAAAGGTACAGGCAACGCAAGACAGGGTTCTATCAGAGCACCACAGTGGAGACACGGCGGCGTAGCACTTGGTCCGAAACCCAGAAGCTACCGTTATACACTCAACAAGAAAGTTCGTAGATTAGCGATGAAATCTGCGCTTTCTGCCAAAGTCCAGGAGGGCAATCTGATTGTTCTGGATACACTCACAATGGACGAATTCAAGACAAAGAAAATTGCTGCAATGCTCAAAGCGCTCAATGTGGAGAAAAAAGCACTGATCGTCACAGCAGATGCAGATGTGAAAGTTTACAAGAGTGCAGCCAATCTTCCTGGTGTCAAGACAACACATGTAGGAACACTGAATGTATATGATATTCTCAACGGCGGTAAGTTCATCGTTGCGAAGAATGCCATTGCAAAAATTGAGGAGGTGTATGCATGATGAAAGCACCACAGGATATCATCATCAGACCAATCATTACAGAGCAGAGCATGGATGGTATGCCAAACAGCAAATACACATTCCAGGTTGCAAAAGATGCCAATAAACTGGAGATCAAATCTGCTGTGGAAGCGCTCTTCAATGTAGAAGTTCTGAAAGTGAATACACTCAACTGCCGTGGCAGACAGAAGAGAGTCGGCAGATATGTCGGCAAAACAGCAGCTTACAAAAAGGCTGTTGTAACGATCAATCCTGAGCCTGAGAACGCAAAGGGCACAAAGAAAGCCAACAAGAAGAAGGGCACAATCGAGTTCTTCGACGGCATGTTTTAATTAGATTATAATATAAATTAAAATAATTTGATTATAATCCGGTATGGGACAGTGCTCCCGCAAAAGCATTATTTTTAAGGAGTGAAAACAATGGCTATCAAGAGCTATAAGCCGACTTCTCCCTCCAGAAGACAGATGACAGTCACAGATTATTCTGTACTGAGCAAAGTCGCACCGGAGAAAAGTCTGCTTGAGCCGCTCAAGAAAAACAGCGGCAGAAACAGCTATGGTCGCATCACAGTCCGTCACAGAGGCGGCGGCAATCGCAGAAAATACCGTGTGATCGACTTCAAGCGTGATAAAGAAGAAATGAATGCAACTGTTCAGACACTGGAATACGATCCGAACAGAAGTGCTTTCATTGCACTGGTAAAATATGAAGACGGCGAAAAGCGTTACATCATCGCACCCAACGGACTGAAAGTCGGCGATGTTGTCCGTGCCGGCGCAGATGCTGACATCAAGCCCGGCAATGCCCTGAAACTGATCGATATCCCGGTTGGTACCTTCATTCATGCAATTGAATTATATCCCGGCAAGGGTGCACAGCTCGTCAGAAGTGCCGGCAACATGGCACAGCTCATGGGCAAAGAGGGCGGTTATGCGCTGATTCGTCTCCCCAGCGGCGAAATGAGAAAAGTACCGGTGAACTGCAAGGCTTCCATTGGTCAGGTTTCCAATATTGACCATGAGAATGTCAATTATGGTAAAGCCGGCAGAAAGCGCCATATGGGCTGGAGACCGACCGTTCGTGGTTCTGTTATGAACCCCTGCGACCACCCGCACGGCGGCGGCGAGGGCAAATCTCCTGTTGGTCGTCCCGGACCTGTTACCCCCTGGGGCAAGCCTGCGCTTGGTTATAAGACCAGAAAGTCTCATAACAAGACAGATAAATATATTGTAAAACGCCGCAACGGCAAATAATCGGAAAGGAGAATCTTTATAAGCTATGAGCAGAAGTATTAAAAAAGGACCTTTTGTGCAGGAAGTTCTCCTCAAGAGAGTCATTGCGATGAACGAAGCCGGCGAGAAGAAAGTGCTTAAGACATGGAGCCGTTCTTCTACGATCTTCCCGGATTTCGTAGGTCATACGTTTGCTGTGCATGACGGCAGAAAGCATGT
>CAMWWG010000212.1 GCA_947177935.1 uncultured Ruminococcus sp.
CGTCCATTCTGGGCGTGATAGTTCGCTGCCTGACAATTCCTGTCAAGCCCGGCAGAAATCTTGCCGTAATCCTGGAAGTTGCCGCTATGAACAACCGTCAGAAAAAAATGGGCTACAATGCTGCTACGGAATTATTAGACCGTCTGGGCATGGACATGGAAGGCACGGAATCGGTCAAGGACTATGACGCTTTTTATTAATGATAATTTTTAATTATTATTTTTATATTATTTTAACAGGGGGCTTTCGTATTGAATCTGACAAAACTGGAAAACATCTGTCAGGCATATCACATGCAGCTGGCAAAAAATATTTCCCTTGCCCGGCATACAACGTTCCGGATCGGCGGCTGTGCCGCTTTCTGGGTGGAAATCTGCTCCGCAAAGGGACTCAGTGAAATTCTGAAATTCTGCCACGAAAGTCAGATGGATTATTTCGTGATGGGCAGAGGGAGCAATATTCTGGCATCCGATCAGGGTTATCCCGGATTAATTCTGCATCTTGGAAATGATTTTTCCGGAATTCAGCGGCAGGGCAATTCCCTGATCTGTGAATCCGGTGCTTTATTGACCAATATTGCAAAATTTGCAATGCAACATTCTCTGACAGGCATGGAGGCTTTGAGCGGCATCCCCGGCACGGTCGGCGGTGCGCTCTTTATGAATGCTGGTGCTTACGGCAGTGAAATGAAAGACATTGTGACAGAATGCCGATATCTTGACAAATCCGGAACAGAGCAGATTCTTACGGCACAGGATCTGGATCTTGCCTACCGGCACAGTTTCTTTACGGAACATGATCACACGATCATCACATCTGTGACAATCCAGCTTGCAACGGGTAATCCGGAAGAAATTGCCGCACGGAATGCGGATTATGCACAGCGCAGAAAAACCAAACAGCCTTTGAATTATCAAAGTGCCGGGAGCACATTCAAGCGTCCGCAAGGCAGTTATGCCTCAAAATTAATTGATGAATGTGGTCTGAAAGGGTATTCCATCGGCGGTGCGCAGGTCAGTGAAAAACATGCTGGATTTGTCATCAATACCGGAAATGCCTCCTGTCGGGATGTTCTGGCATTGTGCCATCATGTGCAGGATGTTGTCTCAGAAAAAACAGGTTATTTCCTGGAATTAGAACCGGTTTTTTTAGGAATCCAGGGGCAGGATGGTGAAATCTCATGCAGTTAGTCATTATTACGGGAATGTCGGGGTCAGGAAAATCCACAGCAATGAAAGTCCTGGAAGATATTGGCTTTTACTGTATTGACAATCTGCCGCCTCAGTTTATCCCCAGTTTTGTGGATGTCTGCACAAGAACTGGCGGCAGTCTTAACAAAGTGGCAATTGCTGTAGATATTCGCACGGGCGATATGTTCTCGGAAATTTATGAGATACTCCGCAAACTTCGGGAAGAAATGCCGGACGAACTGCGGCTTGTCTTTACGGATGCTTCGGATGAAGTTCTGATCCGACGTTATAAAGAAACCAGAAGACGGCATCCGTTAGCAGAAAAATTCCCGATGCTCCCGGATGCCATTCAGGCAGAACGGAAAAAACTCCTGCCATTGAAATCCTGGTCAGATTATCCGATAGAAACATCTCATATGAGCACTTCGCAGCTTGGTGAAGAAGTCCGGAGTATCTTTCTGGAAAACAAAACGGATTCACTGCTGATTAAAGTCATGTCATTCGGCTATAAATATGGGATTTCCGCAGAATCCGATCTTGTGTTTGATGTCAGATGTTTGCCGAATCCGTTCTATATCCCGGAACTGAAACAGCACACCGGACTGGAATCCTGTGTCCGGGATTATGTCATGAAATTTGCACAGTCACAGATGCTCCAGATCAAAATCAATGATTTATTAGAATTTCTGATTCCGCTGTATCTCTCTGAGGGAAAGAGCCAATTAGTGATTGCGTTCGGCTGTACGGGTGGAAAACACAGGAGTGTAACATTTGCGGAATTAACCGGAAATGCGCTGCTTGCAAGGGGTTACCGTGTGCATAAAATGCACCGGGATATTGCGAAAAAATAATTAATATTATAATATGATGTGATTAATTAAAATCAGGAAACGAAGGGATTTTATGCATTATGTGATTTCGGATATTCACGGCGAATACGAAAAATATCTGAAAATGTTGGATCTGATTCATTTTTCAGAACAGGATGAATTATATATTCTCGGTGATGTGTGCGACCGGGGCAAGCATCCGATTGCGATTCTACAGCATATGATGCAGCATCAGAATATTCATCCCATTATGGGAAATCATGATTGTATCGCATTATATTTGCTGGAAAAATTTTGCGTGGAAGTAACAGAAGAAAACTGTGAAAATTATCTGAGTTCCGAAGATTTAGAAGATTTTCATTTATGGGCCGAAGACGGCGGTATGACAACCGCAAAGGAATTTCAGGCACTGCTTCCGGAAGAGCGTCAGGAAATTCTGGAATATCTGGAGACATTCCCCTATTATCAGTACATTGATGTGAACGGACGGATATTTGTTCTGGTTCATGCCGGACTGGGAAACTTTGATCCAGATAAAAAACTAGAAGATTACACGCCGGAAGAACTGGCCATGTACCGGAGTGAACCGGAATTTCAGTATACAGATGACGAATCTGTATTTGTCATCATGGGACACACACCCACGCCGTTTTTTATTGGCAGACCGGAAATTTACCAATGCAGACAGAACATTTACATTGACTGCGGTGCTTGTGCGGATTCTGGCAGAATTGCTTGTCTGAGCCTGGAAACATTCCAGTATATTTATATATAAATCAATTTTGAA
>CAMWWG010000213.1 GCA_947177935.1 uncultured Ruminococcus sp.
CCTATACATTCCGTGCGTTAGGAAACACGATTATTATGTGGCTGTTGAACTTTTTGCCGCAGATTCTTCTGGCGCTGCTTTTAGCAATCTGGTTTACCGATACCAGAGTCAAAATGAAAGCGCAGGGTGCATATAAGATTTTGACATTTATGCCAAATATCATTACTGCAGCTACAATTTCCGTTTTGTTCTATAAATTATTCGATTACCCGAACGGACCGATAAACCAGTTCTTAGTCAATAGCGTAAACTGGTCCGAACCGTTCCGTTTTCTGGATACGAAGTGGTCTACGAGAGGAATTATTTCGTTCATCAACTTCTGGATGTGGTATGGAAATACCATGATTGTATTGACAGCTGGTGTGCTTGGTATCAGTCCGTCTCTGTTTGAAGCAGCAAGAGTAGACGGCGCGACAAGCTGGCAGATTTTCAAGAGTGTAACATTACCGCTTCTTCGTCCGATTTTGTTATTTACATTAGTAAACTCCGCTATCGGCGGTCTGCAGATGTATGATATTCCGAAACTGCTGACAACGAGCGGCTATGGTGACCCGGATTATACGACAAGAACGATTACTATGTATATCCGTGAACTTGCTTTCACAGGTTCCAGACAGATGGGTAAGGCTTCAGCGGCATCCCTCGTACTGTTTGTTGTAACATTGTTCTTTAGCTTGATTCTCTTCTATATTATGAGAGATAAAGACGCAATCAAAGAAAAGAAAGCAATCAAAGCGGCACAGAAAGCAAGAAAGGGGGCATAAGATTATGGGAGATAATGCAAAAGGCGGATTACATGCAAGAATCCTCGGCGCTCAGATATTCAGAAATATTATTTGTGTTTTCCTTTGTCTGTTAAGTTTGTTCCCGTTCTGGGTTATGATTGTTAACGCAACCAGAACAAGTGTGGATATACAATCAAGTTTTTCTCTGATTCCGTCACACTATTTCATGGAAAACTGGGAGAAATTGTTATACCAGTGTAACGCGAATGTTCCTTTATGGAAATATATGGTAAACAGCTGTATTATTGCTTTTGGCTCTACGATACTTGCGGTATATTTTTCAACAATGACAGCATACGGTGTTACCGTTTATAAATTCAAAGGATGTCAGTTTGCATGGGCATTTATCATGGCAATCATGATGATTCCCGTACAGGTTTCCTCTATCGGTTTCTTCCGTTTCATGTTTGGTCTTGGACTTGGTAACAACTATATTCCGTTGATTGTTCCGGCGATAGCAGCGCCGTCTACGGTATTCTTCATGAGACAGTACATGCAGAGTGCATTGCCGCTTGAAATTGTAGATGCGGCAAGAATCGACGGTTCCAGAGAGTTTTATACTTTCAATACAATAGCAATGCCTCTTATGAAACCGGCTGTTGCAACACAGTGTATCTTCGCTTTTATCGCATCATGGAATAACTTCTATACGCCTTCCATGTTGTTGACATCACAGAAAAAGTATACACTGCCGATGTTTGTACAGTTGATGAGAGGTGAAAGATTCCGTTCCGACCACGGTATCATCTATGTCGGACTGGTTATCACGATTTTACCGATTTTCATTGTATACTTTGTTCTTTCCAAACATATCATCGCAGGTGTTGCACTTGGTGGTGTGAAAGAGTAATCTTAAACAACGGACAGTTCGCAAAGCGTGCTGTCCGTTATTTATATAATGGATATGTGATTATAAAAAGGAGACCTTATTTATGGAAAAACTTTCATATGGAAAAGCAATATGCTATTCCGGATACAGACAGGGACAGAGTCCTAAAACAGAAGTCCCCACAAAGGAACAGATTGCAGAAGACCTTGCCATTCTGGTAAAGGACGGCTACCGGTATATCAGAATGTATGACCCTAATCTGCATGCCAGACGGGCATTGGAAATCATTCGTGAAAAGAATCTTCCGCTTAAATGTATGATTGGAATTGATTCCGACCCGGAAGTCAACAATCCGGACTGCCCTTTTGAAAAACAGGAACGTACACCGGAGGAATTAGAGAAGAACAGAAAGCGAAATGATTCTGAAATAGAAAGCTTAATTGCGCTTGTGAAAGAGTTTGATGCCGAGGTTGCTGCTGTTTCCGTCGGCAATGAAAACACCCCTGTATGGGGTGCCCATATGGTTAGCGCTGAGCGGCTGCTTGCCCATGCAAAACGCCTGAAAGAAGCCCTCGATAAGCCTGTTACTTTCTGTGAAGGCGTTTTTGAATGGCCTCAGTTGAAGGAACTGGGCAATTATCTGGATTTTATCAGCGTACATAGTTATCCGCTGCATTATGGAGAAACTGTAGATGTTGCGCTGGACATGAATAAAAAACATTATCAGGATATAAAACAGCTTTTTCCCGATAAACAGGTACTCTTTACGGAAATAGGGTGGACAACCAAGCCTAACAGTAATATGAAAGCAGGACAGGCATGTGTCGAGAACCAGAAACGCTATATCACCGAACTGGCTGACTGGCTGGAAAAAGAGCAGATTATCGGATTTATCTTTGAGGCTTTTGACGAACCATGGAAAGGAAGTACGCCGGAGAAGTCCGAATGTAACTGGGGGCTTTACTATCTGGACAGAACGCCGAAGTGGTAAAGATAAGGATACAAAGGAGCATATTGACAGAATGTCTCAAATTATATATGATACAGAAAAAATAAAAGTTTACGAAGGACTTAAAGCACTGTGCGATTATGCCGGAAAGACTGAAGAGTGGTGTAATGAGCTGTTGCTTACGATATTAACCGCCCACGAATTATATGGGGAGTTTCTCTATTATCTGGAGCATCAC
>CAMWWG010000214.1 GCA_947177935.1 uncultured Ruminococcus sp.
GATCCAGACTTTGCAGTGACATTTGAGAATTTCCGGAATGACTTGAAACGGGTCGTCGGCACTCTCCAAATGAAACGTAATCAGATCCGCTCCGGCATTGGCAAAATTTTCAATATACCGCAACGGATTCTGAATCATCAAATGTACATCCAAGAACAAATCTGTCTGTTTTGAGACTGCTTGCAGAACGGGCAGACCAAATGAAATATTTGGAACAAATTGTCCGTCCATTACGTCAAAATGCAACTGATCTGCCCCCGCTTTTTTTAATTCTTCTAATTCATCCTGCAAATGCAGAAGATCCGCACTGAGAATGGACACGGAAATTTCTGTGTCCCGCATGTTAGCTTTGTTCATTAATTCACTCATAAATCAAACCTACCTCCGGCATATTCAATTTTTAAAATTTTCTCTATATTATATATTATACCGGAAAAAATTGTTTCCGTCAATACAGGAAGGATAATTTTTTTAAAAAATCTGAAAAAATCATAAAAATAATTTCCTCTTGCAGAATCAAAACTGACCACAAGAGGAAATGATAAAATTCAGGATTTTAAATTATGATTATTTTAATTCGGCGAATCCTGCAACGCATCATAGCCGTGTTCATTTGTCCGGACTTTCACAACGTCTTCTACATCATAGATAAAGATTTTGCCGTCTCCGATGTTGCCGGTATACAGTGCTTTTCTTGCCGCTGCAAGTGCCTTTTCCACAGGAACAGCCGTAATCACAGCTTCTACTTTTACTTTGGAGTGGAGTGATGGCAGTTCCTGTTTAATGCCTCTGTAATATGCTGTGTGACCCATCTGCGTGCCGTAGCCAAGAACGTGTGTTACGGTAATGCCGTTGATGCCGACAGCCGCAAGGCTTGCCTGCAATTCTTCCAGTTTACCAGGACGGCAGACAATGGAAAGCTTTGTCAGTTTTGCAGCGGATTTCTGGGTATTTTTTGCAGTTCTTGTATCAATTACGACCGGATCAGCATTTTTTTCAATTGCCGGAGCTGTGCTTAATCTGTCTATATCAGAACCGAATACATTCCGCATTTCTCCTGTGTCAACAGCATGTCTTGTTGCCTGACGGTTTACTTGCAGCATGGTGTCAGCCGAAGGCGCAAAGTCTGCGTAAGAACTGGACAAGCCGTGTTCTGTCAGATCCAGACCAATGATTTCTTCTTCCGCAGTTGCACGGAGTCCAAGTGTCTTCTTGATGATAAGGAACGTTACAGAGATTGTGATTGCTGTCCAGATACCAACTGTCAGGATGGCAAGGCACTGTAAGCCTAACTGATGGAAGCCGCCGCCGTAGAATAAGCCAGTAACAGAATCATTGCCGGGAACGGAAGTCGTTGCAAACAGACCGACTGCAAATGTTCCCCAGATACCGTTGCACATATGGACGGCAACTGCGCCGACTGGGTCATCAATATGCAGTACATGATCCAGAAGCCACACGCCAAAAACGACCAGTAAACCGGACACAATGCCGATCAGTGTTGCGCCAAGTGCATCTACAGCATCACAGCCTGCTGTGACACCTACCAGACCCGCAAGAGACGCATTCAGACACATAGAAACATCTGGTTTGCCATATTTCAGCCAGGTGAAAACCATACATGTAAAAGTTGCAATTGCCGGTGCAATGGTTGTTGCCACGAAAATGCTTGCAAGCTGTCCGCCGGATGTTGCCGCTGCACCGTTGAATCCGTACCAACCGAACCAGAGAATGAAACAGCCAAGTGCGCCGATTGTCAGGTTATGTCCGGGGATTGCATTGACTTTAATGACTTTGCCGTCTTTGTCTTTTTTAAATTTGCCGATTCTGGCACCTTCCATGGCTGCGCCGATTAATGCGGAGATACCGCCGACCATGTGAATTGCACAAGAACCTGCGAAATCATGGAATCCCAGTTGAGATAACCAGCCACCGCCCCAGATCCAGTGTGCCTCGATAGGATAGATAATCCCGGAAATCACGGCAGAATACACACAGTAAGATAAAAATTTCGTTCTCTCTGCCATTGCACCCGATACAATCGTTGCTGTTGTCGCACAGAACACCAGATTAAATACAAAATTCGACCAGTCAAAATTTGCATAATCCGTAAAAATACCCAGTGTTGGCAGACCAATCAGACCGCCGAGCGCATCCTCTCCAAGAAACAATCCGAAACCGATGGTAACAAATGTCACAGTACCAATGCAGAAGTCCATCAGATTTTTCATGATGATATTTCCGGCGTTCTTGGCTCTGGTAAAACCGGTTTCCACCATGGCAAAACCTGCCTGCATGAAGAACACAAATGCTGCGCCAATCAGAAACCAGATGCCGAATATTTCGCTGTCCACGCTTGTCATGATTTCGTTCATAACATCCATTTTTGAATAACCCTCTTTCTAAAAATATTATAATATTTATTATAATATTTTTTAAAATAATATCTGCCAGCAGAACAGGCACGCAAAACAAAAAAGGCGCTGACCGTTCGGAGAATTTCTGGGAATTCTCTGTACGGTTCAGCGCCCTTGCTGATCGACTGTTCTGTTGTTTACGAGTGTTATTATAGCGTATTTTTCCGGATTTGTCAATTAGAAAGTCTGACACGGATTTTTGAAAATGAAAATCAAATTTTATACATTCTGCATAATAGCCTCACAATTTTGCCTGTCCGGGTTTCTTTTTTTAATTTTTTCTGCAAAATACTTTTGATTTTTTTGTAAAATTACAAAAATATATTTTTAATTTTTTTAAAAAAATTTTTAAAAATTTTTTATTAAAAATAATTTACAA
>CAMWWG010000215.1 GCA_947177935.1 uncultured Ruminococcus sp.
AAGGCGAAACCGAAGTTTTTCATTGTTTTCAGGACGTTCTCCTCGAAGGGCGTTACACAGATCTCCAGTGCCTTTGCAAATTTGCCGGAGAAAATGACTGCGATCAGCACAGCAGCACAGATCAAAGTTCCCTCTAGACATTTTCTGCAAGCCATAGACTTGAAAGAATCTACACCATCCGCATTCAGATCCGCTGTGATGTCATAGACAGTCCGTCCGTCCTGCTCGGATTTTTCCACGTTCAGATCAAGATCTGCGCCGGGCAAATTAAAATCCTGTGCGGTAAGGTTTTCCAGATCCTTCTCAAGACTCAGTTCCATCCCATGAACTTTGACTTTGTCAGACTGAAAAATGAGATTTACATTTTCATCGACTACAACCTGTGCAGTTGCATTGCCGGTTACCTCAAAAACAGTGTCAGACTTCATCCCGAACCCTGCAAAGGCTGTGCCGATCAGGCAGCAAACAACTCCTACAATGCAGAATACACGCATAATATTAAGAATGATCCTGCTGACTTTGCCGAGCTTGTTGACTTTTTCAATGTTTGCATTTTTCATGATAAATACCTCCAAAAAATAATTCCTGATTTGATTCAGCTTCGGGCTTGGATTCCCTTTCTGTGATTGTAGTATAGCACAGGATTTTATTTTTGTCAATAGTTTTTTATCGTTTATCATTAAATTTTATACGTTTGCATAACAAAACAAGTTTTTCTGGAAATTTTTCTATGCATAATTTACGATAATTTTTTATCGTTTATCATTAAAAAAAGCGACCAGGATTTTATCCGGTCGCTTTCTGCAATTTGCTTTATCAAAATTTTACTCAGGATTTTGCTTTCGTGTTGATTTCTACCAGGAGCTTTGCAAGTAATTCTTCTAATGTCATATTGCCCAGATTATCGCCCTTTCTGGAACGAACGGAAATCGTCCGGTCTGCGACTTCATTATCTCCGACTGTGAGCATATACGGAATTTTGTCAAGCGTCGCCTCACGGATCTTCTTGCCCATCTTTTCGGCTCTGTCATCAATCGAACAACGGATGCCAACGTTTGCAAGTGCGGTTTTGATCTCATTTGCAAAATCCAGATGACGGTCTGCAATCGGGATAATTTTCACCTGTTCCGGTGCAATCCACAATGGGAGTGCACCTGCGAAATGTTCGAGCATATATGCAAGCGTTCTCTCAAAGCATCCCAGAGAAGTTCTGTGGATGATATACGGAATTTTCTTTGTGCCGTCCTTGTCAACATATTCCATGCCGAATTTTTCCGCTAACAGCATATCAATCTGGATTGTGACAAGCGTATCTTCCTTGCCGAAGACATTCTTATACTGGATATCTAATTTTGGACCATAGAATGCTGCTTCATCAATGCCAACTTCGTACTCTAAGCCCAATTTATCCAGGATTTCACCCATAACACGCTGTGCTTCGTCCCACTGTTCTTTCGTACCCTCGTATTTGTTATCCGGATTTGCAGGATCCCACTGGGAGAATCTGAACGTACAATCCTGTAACAAACCAACAGTATCCAAGAAGTAATTGACAAAATCCAGACAGCCCTTGAATTCTTCTTCCAACTGATCCGGTCTGAGAATATAATGTCCCTCAGAAATCGTGAACTGACGGACACGGATTAACCCGTGCATTTCACCGGAATCTTCGTTCCGGAACAGTGTGGATGTCTCCGTCAATCTCATGGGAAGATCCCTGTAAGAACGCTGTTTATTCAGATAAACCTGATACTGGAACGGGCATGTCATGGGACGGAGTGCAAAACATTCCTTGGATTCGTCATGCGGATCGCCGATGATAAACATGCCATCCAGATAATGATCCCAGTGACCGGAAATTTTATATAAATCCCGTTTTGCAATCAGAGGCGTTTTGGTTAATAAACAGCCATGTGCCTGTTCGTAATCCTCCACCCATCTTTGCAGTAACTGGACAACTCTTGCACCTTTCGGGAGCAGAACCGGCAAGCCCTGTCCGATACAGTCCACCGTTGTGAAATATTCCAGTTCCCGACCTAATTTATTATGATCCCGGCGTTTTGCCTCCTCCCGGCGATTGAGATCTTCTTCCAGTTGGGATGCTTTCGGGAATGCCGTGCCGTAGATTCTGGACAGCATTTTATTTTTCTCAGATCCTCTCCAGTAAGCACCTGTGCAGGATAATAATTTGAATGCCTTGACGGGTTCTGTCGTCATCAGGTGAGGACCTGCACAGAGATCTACAAATTCGCCCTGCTGATAGAATGAAATCGGTTCGCCTTTGTCAGCGTGTTCCTGACAGAGTTCCACTTTGTAGGATTCATCCATCTCTTTGAGTTTTGCAATAGCATCTTCCGGGGAGAGCGTGAACTGCTCCAGGGAAAGCTTTTCCTTGACGATCTTTTTCATTTCAGCTTCAATTTTTAATAATTCCTCCGGCGTAAACGGGTGTTCCGCATCGAAATCATAATAGAATCCATCATCAATTGCAGGACCAATTGCCAGTTTTGTTGCCGGATATAATCTTTTTACAGCCTGTGCCAGGATGTGAGATGCTGTGTGCCAGAACGCTTTTTTGCCCTCTTTGTCATCAAATGTCAGCACTTCAAACTGGCAGTCTTTTGTCAATACCGTGCGGAGATCGCAGACTTCTCCGTCAAGCCGGACAGCGCAAGCGGATTTATATAATCCCATGCCAATACCTTTGATGACTTCGGCAGCAGAAGTATTTTCGGGGATTTCCCGGATACTGCCGTCTTTCAGTGTTAATTGC
>CAMWWG010000216.1 GCA_947177935.1 uncultured Ruminococcus sp.
ATAAAAATTATAAAAACAGTTTACACGCAGGACAGCGGCATATCCAGAAATATTCACTGTTTTTCCAGAATATTCAGAAACATGCCGCAGCTCTGCATTTATTCGCATTTGCATTCGCAATCGCAGTCGCAATCAATACTTAACTTTTATTATACCGGAATTCAGGATTTTTGTCAAGCATTTTTCCACAATTATGCAGAATCGCTAAAATTCCCTGGTTGTGATAAAAATTTTTTTAGTATTCATTTTCACGGCGTTGTAATTTTTTTTCCCAGAATCCGCACAGCTCCGCCGCTGTTTCTACCGAATCCGCATGCACACGCAATTTTACCAATTTTCCTCCCGCCGGAAGAATCATGCTTACTTTCCGATCCTGGTTCGATTCCTGTAGCCGTTCAATCTGCTGCCGGGTCAGTTCCGTAGACAATTCATGCTGTATAGTGCAGATTTCCGGCAGAATTTTTAATAATTCCGGGAGCGTCTTTCCTGTGACGGTCATCGCTTGCAGAACATGCGCAAATAATTTCACGCCGTCCGTGCAGATCCCTTGTTTCTGAAAGGATTCCAGAAGTTCCGGCGACATTCCGGATATGGCATCTTCCGGAGAAATTCTTCGGATTTTTGCATGTTGTTCCCTTGCGAAATCCTCGGCGACCGGATGAAAATCCGCCGGAATGATCAGACTTTCCTTGCTTTCCCTAAATGCAAACAAACTGATTAAAATCAACTGCTCCCAACGGATCATGCCACATTCCGACATAAACACAGAAATTTTCGTTCCGTCTTCGGAAAGCGACAGAGTGATTCTGGCATTTCTATTATTTTTTTTCGTTTCGGATTCAGAATTTCTGGAAATTTCAGAAAATAGTTCCTGCGCCGCTTTTCGTAATCCTGAATTCCCACAGCTCACATGAATTTCCGGATTGCCCGGAATCTGCGCCGGAATCAGTTTTTTGCACTGTTCTTTCCACAGTGCCAGTAAATTCTCCGCATGATATAATTCCCCCGATTCTGTCATTCTTTCACAGGCATCCGCCGCAATGGCTTGCTGAACCCGATGAATCTGCTGTTCCGTCAACGGGAATCCGCCTGCCTGAAACGGTCGGATTTGCCGGGTCTGTTCCCCTTGCACCCACAGAAGCATGTCGCAGTCTGTCATTGCCGCAATGGAATTCAATTGCGATAACGCACATTCTCCGGCATACCACACGGGAATACCCTGAGAAACTGCGCCGGCAGATGCGGCAATCGCCAGACTTTCTGCGCTCCTGTGGCTGTAGCCAATTGCAAGCCGCCGGCTGACGACAGACATTCCTGCACCTGCACGGAGCGCCGTCTCCGCTGTATTCCACCGTGGAATTCCCTGACAGATGCCATCCTCAGGCAGTACTACAATCTGTTTTTTCCGGGGGATTCTCGCATCAGATTGAAGAACAGTCTCCTCCGGAATCACCGCATTTTCCAGATGTGTCTTCTGATCAATCACGGCTTTACGGCAGATCACGCAATCTGTTAATCTGGCGTCCTCCCCGATCTGAACGCCATCCCCTAATACACAGCGTTCCAGTTCTGCGCCTTTCCGGATCACACAATCATTTCCGATGACACTCAGGGAATCAATCCCGGCAAGCCGGCTGATCTTTGCGCCTGCGCCGATCCGGGAATTCTGAAATTTCCACCGGGAATTGTCCCGTGATAATAATTCTTGCTGAATTTCCCGGTATTGCGCCGGCGTGTCGATCTGCCGGAATGTGGAATCCTGTAATAATTCTGTCTGTTCCGGCGCAAGCAGAACAGAGCCCTGCGGATGAAGTTCCGCAAATGTCGGCGTTCCGTCAGGATTACGAAGTTTCACAGCACCTGCTCCGGAATCGCACAATGAAAACAATTCTCCCATGTCCCAGTCCGGCACACAAAGTCTCCTTAATAATAATGTCGCCGTGTCCGCATGAAGCGACGCCAGCGTCCGCACATACTGCACCGGTATTCTCAGATGAAGGGAATCGGCTAATTCCCTGGTCTGTTCATCCGTCCCCAGAAGAACAGCATTCCGGAATCCTTTTTCCTGGATATATTTCAGCAGATATGCCAGCAGCGGCACATTGCAGAGCGTCAGCCGACTTTCAGGGCATTCCTTGACTGGAATGCAGGAAACGAACTTGTCACAGAAAAAAACAGCCTGCATAAAAAAACCACCTTTCAAAGATCAAATCAACAGATCATAAAAATTTGCAATTACTATAGGCAGAATTCACAAAAATATACATGAGAACAGGAAAATTCCGTGGAAAGTTCTGATTTTTATTTTTTGGAAAAACTATATTACATTTTAATATAATTTAATATAATTTAAATAAAGTTTAAAACGATAATTTAAAAATATGGTTTAAAATTTGTGTAAATTTGTGAAAAATGACCTGAAAATGCCTGCTGTTTTTGGTCAAGCAGTCAAATTTCAACAAGATTGTCATCCATATATTGACGGATTCCAATTTCTGTGTTATAATAAAAGTTATACTAGGGGTGGAGTCTATATTTTTATGATTTTATGCCAAATATTCATAATATTCATGAAATTTTCATAACATCATAAATCTATCAGACGAGTTTATTATAATTTTTTATCCTGCGTCCCCCGGAACAAATCAACAAATTAAAGAGAAAGAAGAGGATTATTTTTATGAGAAATAGCCAGAAAATCGCCGCCGGAATCCTCGCTGCCACGGTCGTCTATCAAGGTGCTGCCAAGTAGACACCTATGTCACGCAT
>CAMWWG010000217.1 GCA_947177935.1 uncultured Ruminococcus sp.
ATAATAAGCTATGCTGTGGATGTTTGTAATTTCAAAAAATTGAAAAAATAAATTTTATAAATTTAAATTCATCAAAAAGGAGCTGTTATAGATCATGAAAAATCCAATTATCACGATAGAAAGAGAGTACGGAAGCGGCGGCAGTGTGATCGGTAAGCTGGTTGCGGAAAAGTTAGGAATCCCGTTTTATAATCATGAGATTCTCGAAATGGCATCCGAACGGCTCGGCGTTCCGGTAACGAAACTGGAGGGCGCAGAGGAATCTTCTCCGAAAAGTTTTCTCTACACGCTGTTATTGAACTCCAACCCGGCAAGAACCATGGAAGATAATCTGCCCGTTTCGGACAAGATCTATATCACGGAAACGCAGATTATCAAGGAACTGGCACAGCAGGGGAGCTGTGTGATTGTAGGACGGTGTGCCAACTGGATTCTCCGGGATAATCCCCATAAATTCGGTGTGTTTGCCTATGCGCCGAAAACATTCCGGTTGCAGTATGCGCAGGATACATATCATGTGCCGGCAAAGGAGATCGGAATACTTCTGCCGAAAGTGGACAGCCGTCGGGAAAAATTCTATAATATCAACACCGGTGGCAATTGGCACGACAAGGGCAATTACACGGTATGTCTGAATACGGCACGGCTTGGCGTTGAAAATGCTGTCAATTTAATTGTCAGTGCAGTACAGAATATGCCTGATCCGCAGGAAAAATAATCAAAAAAGCATGGAATAACGGATACATGAAAATTTTCAGGACGGTTGCACAATCCGTCCTGTTTTGTTATCATATAAAAATATAGAAAGAAGATGATGTTTTGCGTATTTCGTTTGATCTGGATGACACATTGTTTATCAACCCGGAAAAAACAGATGCCGAACCAGAATTAAAATTCCCGTTCAATCTGCTGTTCCGGGACAGACTCCGGAAAGGGACAATAAAACTGATGCAGTATCTGAAACAGAATCAGATCGAAATCTGGATCTATACCACGTCATTCCGGTCAGAAAACTATATTAAAAATTTGTTTTTATGCTATGGAATCCAGCTTGATGGGATCATCAACGGCGCAAGACACGCCAGGGAAGTCCAGGCGCACAAGGCAGAGCCGATGCCGTCCAAATATCCTTCCCATTACAGAATTGCTCTGCATGTTGATGATGATAAATCCGTTCTGGAGAACGGCAGAATTTACGGTTTCCGGGTGTATCTGATCGGAGAACATGATCCGGACTGGGCGGAGAATATTTTAAAAATTTTATAGCATTTTCAATAGCACCAGTTCACAGCATTCTGCATATCCTGTAACAAGAGCAGAAAGCTCAAAAAGGAGAGAGATACATGCGTCAGAAAAATCACGAAAAAAAGATACTCGTTGCCGGAGGTGATCTGCGTTATGGCTATACAGCAGCATCTTTGGCGGATCATTTAGAAACCTATGCTGTCGGATTTCAGTCGGCTGTCTCTGATCAGGTACAGCTTGTGGAATCCGTTGCCGATAAAATCCCGTTGTGTGATGTGCTTGTTCTGCCGATGCCTGTTTCAGATGATGGAATTCTCGTCAATGCGCCGTTCAGTCAGAGAAATATTTCAATCAGTCATCTGCTCACGACACTCAAACCGGGCGCACTTGTATTAGGCGGAAAATTCGGCAAGTCGCAGGAAATTTTTGAGCAATCCGGTTTTGAAACCATGGATTATCTTGTAAGGGAAGAATTCAGTACCCGGAATGCCGTCCCCACAGCAGAGGGCGCTATCCAGATCATGTTGGAAGAAATGCCCTGCACCATCTGCGGCAGTCAGATCCTGATTTTGGGATTTGGCAAAATCGGCAGCCGTTTAGCAGCAACGCTCCACGCCATGGGCGCAGAAGTTACCGTTGTCGCCCGGAATGTTGTCAAACGAGCAGAAGCCGAAATGCTGGGCTGCCGAAGCGTTGCATTTTCAGAATTGGAACATGCTGTGAAAGATGCAGATGTGATCTGCAACACTGTTCCGGCTTTGGTTCTGACGGAATCCATCCTGGAACAGATCCGGCAGGACGCATTGATCCTGGATCTGGCGTCCAAACCAGGCGGCGTTGACTGGGATGCGGCGCAAACGCTCGGAAAGCGTGTTGTCTGGGCATTGTCTCTGCCGGGAAAGACTGCACCGGTCACAGCCGGGAGAATTATTGCCAAAACAATTCTGCATATCCTGGATGAAAGGGGGATTCTGGATGTATGAAAATCTATCATAATTCAGAAGATTTAGAGGGCGTCCGGATTGGTTTTGTCATGACGGGATCGTTTTGTACATTTGCACAGGCGTTCGCTCAGGCGGAATATTTAGTTTCTTGCGGAGCGGAATTGATTCCGGTCATGTCCTGGAATGCGTCGGAGATTTCCACAAGATTCGGGACAGCCGCAGAACAGTGTGAGAGACTGGAAAACATTGCAAATCGAAAAATTATCCGGACAATTGAAGATGCCGAGCCGATTGGTCCGAAGAATATGACAGATGTTATGCTTGTGGAGCCTTGTACGTCCAATACAGTGGCAAAACTGGCATTAAGCATTACGGACAGTCCGGCAACAATGGCAGTCAAATCTCATTTACGGGGACAGAAACCAGTGGTGTTAGCGATTGCGTCGAATGATTCTCTTGCCGGGAGCATGAAACATCTGGGATTATTATTTCATACGAAGTATTATTATTTCGTACCGATCCGACAGGATGACACATAAACACAAATGACGCAGCCGACGACGAGT
>CAMWWG010000218.1 GCA_947177935.1 uncultured Ruminococcus sp.
AATCTATAATATAAATAAGAAAATAAGAAAGCTTATGGTCGCCGGAATCCAACATAATCCGGATCAGAAAAATGAGAATATTTATAAAATTTACAGAATGGAAATGATTGCCGATGAATCTCGAAAAGCAAAAGTCCGCTCCTGTCTATGAGGCATTGGAGCGTTTCCGGAAACAGCGTGTTGTTCCGTTTGATGTCCCCGGTCATAAACGTGGGCGTGGCAACCCGGAACTTGTGAAGCTTCTGGGGGAACAGTGTGTCAGCCTGGATGTAAATTCCATGAAACCACTGGATAATTTGTGTCATCCGGTGTCTGTGATCTATGAGGCGGAACAGCTCGCCGCCGATGCGTTCAACGCAGCACATGCCTATTTTATGGTCGGCGGAACAACTTCTGCTGTCCAGAGCATGATCCTGACTGCCTGCAAAGCCGGTGATAAAATTATCCTGCCCCGGAATGTCCATAAAAGCGTGATTAATGCACTTGTCCTCTGCGGTGCAGAGCCGGTCTATGTCAATCCGGATGTGGATTCTCATATCGGGATCGCTCTGGGGATGGAACTTTCCCAGGTGGAACGGGCAATTCTGGAAAATCCGGATGCCGTCGCCCTGCTTGTGAACAATCCAACTTATTATGGAATCTGTTCGGATCTGCACTCCATTGTAAAACTGGCACATGCGCACGGCATTCAGGTATTAGTAGACGAAGCGCACGGAACACATTTATATTTTCATGAAGATCTTCCTGTTTCAGCCATGGATGCCGGAGCGGACATGTCCGCTGTGTCCATGCACAAATCCGGAGGAAGCCTCACACAGAGTTCTTTGTTATTATTAAATTCCAATGTGAATACCCGCTATGTCGAACAGATTATTAATTTAACACAGACAACAAGTGCGTCTTATCTGTTATTGTCCAGTCTGGACATTTCCAGGAGAAATTTAGCGCTCCGGGGACATCAGTCTTTTGAGAAAGTCGCATCCATGGCGGAATATGCACGGGAAGAAATCAATTCCATTGGCGGTTATTACGCCTATGGAAAAGATCTTGTCAACGGGAGCAGTATCTTTGATTATGACGTGACAAAACTTTCCATTTATACCAGAGATATTGGCTTAACCGGGATTGAAGTCTATGACCTGCTACGGGATGAGTATGACATTCAGATTGAATTTGGCGATATCGGCAATATTCTTGCCTATGTCTCGATCGGTGATAGAATCCAGGACATTGAACGTCTGGTAGGCGCCCTTGAGGATATTAAAAGATTATATGCCAGGGATATTTCCGGATTCCAGAGTGCAGAATATATTACACCTATGGTTGCGGCAACGCCACAGAAAGCATTCTATGCAGAAAAAGAATTTATCCCGATCCGAGAAACAGCAGGCAGGATCTGCGGCGAATTCGTGATGTGTTATCCACCGGGGATTCCGATTCTTGCGCCGGGTGAAATGATTACGGATGAAGTGATTGAACATATTTTATACTCAAAAGAAAAAGGCTGTTCCATGCAGGGATTTGAAGACAGCAACCTGGAATATCTGAATGTGTTAAAATTATAATAAAAATACAGGTGAGATTATGGATATTTTTGTAGAAAATCTGAAAAAAGTCCAGAACTGTTTAACGAGTCCTGCATTTGCAAAAAAATGGGGCTTGTTGAGTCTGTGCCGTATGGAATACAGTTTTTGTCAGTTTGTTGCATCGGATCATCTGGAATTAGATTTTTCATTTTCAGAAATCATTGATGAATGTATCAATCTTGTATGCAATGGAAAAAATTTTGATATTCAGAATCGAATCCGGCAAATTGATTCCTGTTATGAAATGCTGTGCACCATGGAAGAACAACATCCGGAAGCATGTTTCTGTCTGACGCTTTATGATTCGCAGACAATGGGCGATTTGTGCGATTATTTAGAATTTCTTGCAACAGGTAATTTTAATAATAATATAGACGAATTTATTTTATCCGCAATTTCAGAAGATTTTTTCATTGATTTTCATGAATTGGAATCCATAGAGGATTTTGCAGAACATCCGCTTGTGCTTGAAGAAATACAGCGAATCTGGGAAGATTACAAATTTATCCAGACTTGCACCAATGAACAGCTCCGGAAACGTGCAGAATCCTATCGGAAATTGAATGTACAGGCAATTCCGGAAAACTGGAGTCTGCAATCATGAAATTAATTTCAATATCATTTTGAAAGCCCTCAAATCTCAGTCATAAACACCCATTTCAAAATTACAGGAGAAAGAACTATGGATTATTTTATCACTGCTAAAGAAGAAGTGCTTAGAGAAGTTGCTTCAAGTATTATCGCTAAGATAATACGATATATGATTGATAATGATATTAAGATTGATCATAAGAACCCTATGAGTATTTTATTGGATGCAGTTGATGATTTAAGCGATTCCCTGATTGAGAATCCTGATTATAGTATGGAGGATTTAGAAAAAATAAGTGCAAAGTTAAATTTTGCACGAGATTATATAAACGAGGTGGCTAAAGCAAATGTATGATGGTGATTTTTCTCACTGAAAGCCCTCTAATCTCAGTCATAAACACCCGTTTCACAATTATGGGAGGAAAAAGTATGGATTATTTTATCACTGCTAAAAAGGAAATCCTTAGAGAATCTGCTGCAAGTGTGAAAGCAAAAATCATTCATTACATGATAAGCAAGAATATGGAGGATGATCCCACAAATCCTATTGAAATTCTGCTCAACATGGTCAG
>CAMWWG010000219.1 GCA_947177935.1 uncultured Ruminococcus sp.
CCTAATTTCCTATTGCAAATTTTTCCCGGATAGTGTATAATAATAATTGCAGGGCATTGCCCCTGTAGCTGACAAGCCGTCATAACGGCTAATTTATATGAAAGGATGTCATAGCAATGGCAGGTTTAAACAAAGTTACGGTAGAAGATATTGACGTACAGGGCAAGAAAGTCCTCGTCAGAGTGGATTTCAACGTTCCGCTCAAAGAGGGCGTTATCACAGATGACAACAGAATTCAGGCAGCTCTGCCAACCATCAACAAGCTCACGGAAAAGGGTGCGAAAGTCGTTCTTTGCTCTCACCTGGGCAAGCCGAAGAATGGTCCGGAAGATAAGTTTTCCCTCGCTCCCG
This sequence comes from uncultured Ruminococcus sp., assembly GCA_947177935.1. GTDB lineage: Bacteria > Bacillota > Clostridia > Oscillospirales > Ruminococcaceae > UBA3855. The sequence goes on from CAMWWG010000219.1 coordinate 352, forward strand.
CTGCTGCAAGACTCGCAGAACTGGTTTCCGCAAAAGTTGTTTTCGCTAAGGATGATGTTGTAGTTGGCGAAAATGCAAAGAAAGCTGTCGCTGAAATGAATGACGGCGAAATCGTTGTTCTGGAAAATACCAGATTCAGAGGTGCAGAAGAAACCAAGAACGGTGAGGATTTCTCCAAAGAACTCGCTGCTTTGGTGGATAATCAGATTTTCGTAATGGATGCGTTCGGTTCTGCACACAGAGCACATGCTTCCACCGCAGGCGTGACAAAATTCGTGGAACAGACAGCCGTTGGCTATCTGATGCAGAAAGAAATCCAGTATCTCGGCAACGCTGTGGAAGATCCGGTTCGTCCGTTTGTTGCAATCCTGGGCGGTGCAAAAGTGGCTGACAAGCTCAATGTCATTTCGAATCTGCTGGAAAAGTGCGACACGCTGATTATCGGCGGCGGTATGGCTTACACGTTCATCAAGGCACAGGGCGGCTCTATCGGTATGTCTCTTGTAGATGATGAAAAGCTCGATTACTGCAAGGAAATGCTCGCAAAGGCAGAGTCCCTCGGCAAGAAGATTCTGCTCCCGGTTGATACAGCAGTTGCTGCTGCATTCCCGAATCCGATTGACGCTGAAATCGAAGTAGAGTGCGTTGCATCCTCCGAGATTCCGGCTGACAAGATGGGTCTGGATATTGGCACGGAAACACAGAAGATCTTTGCTGAGGCTGTCAAGACAGCAAAAACCGTTGTATGGAATGGACCGATGGGCGTATTCGAAAATCCGACACTTGCCAAAGGCACAATTGCAGTGGCACAGGCTCTGGCAGAAACAGACGCTACGACAATCGTAGGTGGCGGCGACTCTGCTGCAGCTGTCAAGAAACTCGGCTTTGCTGACAAGATCAGCCATATCTCTACCGGCGGCGGCGCATCCCTCGAATATCTCGAAGGCAAGGTTCTTCCCGGTGTTGCTGTGATCGCTGAGAAGTAATTTAAATTATTAAAATTATTTCTGGAGGACTCTGCTATGAAAATTTGTCTTTGTAAATGGACTGAAAAAATCAAGCAGAACGAAAATCTGCCGTTGTATCTGTGTCTGGTGATTATTTTCCTGCTTGGCATGATTGCTGGTTTTCTGATTGCACCTGTGAAAAAAGGTATTGCTATCGGGAGCAATAACAGGATTGGGCTGACGGATGCAGACGACGACGAGGATTTTTCCTGAATCGGAAAAATTTCAAAAATTGCAACAAAGGGAATTGGTGAATCGCAATGTATATTCTTTGCTACACGCAGACGGAATTTGATGAAGAATTGAAGGACAATGTGACAAGCTGTTATACAGAGCAGTTTGAGAGTTTTGTGCAGGCTGTGGAACGCTATACAGTCATGTGTGGCGCATACAAACACGCAGTTGTCTTGGCAAATGCGGACACAGAGAAGATTCTGAAGCAGTTCGGCTGTGCGCCGGATGGAAAGGCTGTCGCTGTATAATCTGGAAATTTCTGCGTCCCTGCTTCATATGATAAGCAGGGACTTGCGGAAATTTTGATTCATTATTTTTATTTTAAATTTTTATATTAATTTTTATATTTGAGGTGATTTTTCTTGAATAAAGCAACAAGAAAGGCAATTATTGCCGGAAACTGGAAAATGAATAAGACAAGACCTGAGGCTAAGGCTCTCCTCGAAGAGATCAAGCCTCTGGTTGCCAATGCACAGAATGCTGTGGAAGTGATCGCTTGTGTGCCGTTTACGAATCTTGAAACTGCGCTTGCAGTGACAGAAGGTTCTAACGTCAAGATCGGTGCAGAAAATGTACATTTTGAGAAATCCGGTGCATTCACTGGCGAAATTTCTGCGGACATGCTGACGGAACTCGGCGTAGAATATGTTGTCATTGGTCACAGCGAACGCAGACAGTATTTCGGCGAAACGGATGAAACTGTTAACAAGAGAACGCTTGCCGCTCTCCAGGCAGGTCTGAAACCGATTGTTTGCGTTGGTGAAACTCTCACAGAGAGAGAGCAGGGTATTACAGAAGAAGTTGTTGCAAAACAGACAAAAATTGCGCTGATGGGTACATGCGAGAAGTGCATTAAGAATGTTGTCATTGCATATGAGCCTGTATGGGCAATTGGTACTGGCAAAGTGGCAACACCGGAACAGGCACAGGATGTATGCGGATTCATCCGCAAGACAATTGCCGGCATGTTCAATCAGGAAATCGCTGATGGTATCACAATCCAGTACGGCGGTTCTATGAATGCGGCAAACTGTGCTGAACTCCTTGCAAAGCCTGATATTGACGGCGGTTTAATCGGCGGTGCATCCCTGAAAGCAGCTGATTTCAATACGATTGTACCTGACTCTTATACACCTCTGACG
>CAMWWG010000220.1 GCA_947177935.1 uncultured Ruminococcus sp.
GACTGCTGACTTTCCAGACACATGAAATTCTGGCACTCGGCATTTGTCTTTCTGCAAATGAAGTGCCGAGAGTAGCACAGATGTTCGGACTTGACACGGCTGCCCACATCAACATGACGAGCGTAAGCAGCGCAGTCGGCATGGGTTCAAGAATTGCACGGCTTGTTGCTGCAAAACATTGAGGTGAGAAAATGAGGACTTATATTTATCCTGAAAATCTGCGTTCCGGCACAAAACTGTGGTTCTGGAGCGTGAAAGATTTTTGTATTTTGTGCGGCGGCATCATCATAGCGGCGATATTCCTCGCAAAGCTGTGGACTTTTATCCCGGCGGCGATGGTAATTTGTTATGCTTTCCTAACGTTCAGAGCTGATGATACTGCTGTGATCGACTATATGATGAGTGCCATAAAATATTTTTGCTTTTCACAGCAGGAATTTTACTGGGGAGATGATGGAATATGAAGAAAAGTGTGCAGAAACTGATTGGATTTGAAGCATTCACGAAGTATGGCATCAGAGCGAACAAAGAAGAATTTATCTTCTTTTCGGTTGAGCCGGTCAATATTTCAGTGCTGTCAGCAGCGAATATCGAAGCCAAAATTCATCACCTGATGATGATACTCAGTATCGTTCCGGAACTGGAACTGCTCGCCCTTGATAGCTGTGAGTCGTTCGATCCCAACAAGATATACGTCCAGAAACGGCTCAGAGAGGAAAAAAATCCGGCAGTCCGGAAACTGCTGGAAGCTGACTATACTTTTCTCGATGAGATACAACTGGAAATGTCCTCGGCGAGACAATTCCTGTTCGCTGTTCGATTTCACAGAGAAACGGATGAACAGGTATTCCGTCTGATAAACCGTGTTGACAAGGCAATCGCCGAGCATGGATTCATGATAAAACGCATAGGCAGACCGGAAATCAAACGAATGCTTGCCTTGTATTTCGGCACAAGCATTTCCGGTGAGGAAATAGATGATGTCGAGGGAGAACATTATTTTGACTTGGAGGAATTGCATGTTCTGGAAGAAAATAACACCTGAAAAAAGAGAACTCATCCGCATAAAGAATTTTTTCGACCGGATTTCGCCGGGTGTACTGAAATTCTGGACTGACCATTATGTGTGCGGAAACTATTACAAGAGCGTGTGGGTGATTTCGGAATATCCGCCGACCACGGAAGAAACAGCGATTCTTGCACATCTTGCTGATAAAAACGGCGTGACTTTAAGAATCTACAACCGGCTTGTAGATCATATGGAACAGCGGAAAATTGTTCAGCAGGCAATGCGGAAGAATCACATGATGACTACCGTCACCGATGTGAATGAGAATATCAAAGCACAGGACAACATCAATGATGTAGTCGAACTGCTGTCGGAACTGCGGAGAAACAAAGAGCCTCTGCTCCATACGGCAGTATTTATCGAACTGAAAGCCAGCACGGAAGAAAAACTCCGTGAACTGCAGGCTGACACGCAGATGGAACTGACACGCTCCAAAATTACGGTTGACAGACTTCTGATGAAACAGAAAGAAGGCTTTCTTTCCGTTCTGCCATGCGGTCGCAATATGTTCGGACAACAGTTTGAGCGTATTCTTCCGGCATCAGGCGTGGCGAATCTGTTTCCGCTGAACTACTCCGGCAAGACGGATGAGCAGGGATTTCTCATCGGTCGTGACAAGTACGGCTCGAATGTACTTGTCGATTTTGACAAACGAACTGATGACAAGACCAACAGCAATGTGCTGATCCTCGGCAACTCCGGACAGGGCAAATCCTATCTGATGAAACTGCTTCTGTGCAATCAAAGAGAAGCAGGAAAATCTGTTCTCTGTCTGGACGTTGAGGGAGAATATCGGGATTTGTGTGAGAATCTCGGTGGCACTTATATCGACATGATGTCGGGAGAATATATGATTAATCCCCTTGAACCGAAGTCATGGGGCGAAGCTGACAAGAGCGAAGATGCGCCCGAAACATTCCGCAGAGTGACCAGACTGAGCCAGCACATCAGCTATCTGAAAGATTTTTTCAGGGCATACAAGGATTTCACGGATTCTGAAATTGACTGTCTGGAAATTATGCTGATGAAACTTTATGCCCGATTCGGCATGGATGACAACACGAATTTTAGTCGCTTATCCGCCGAAGATTACCCGACTGTTTCAGACCTCTATGATCTGACGGAAAAAGAATATCAGGCTTATGACCGAGAAAAAAGAAATCTGTACACAGAAGATATGCTCCAGAATTTATGCCTTGGACTGCACTCCATGTGCAAGGGTGCAGAATCAAAATATTTCAATGGACACACAAACATCAGGGACGGCGAATTTATCTGCTTTGGTGTGAAAGGGCTGATGGATACCAACAAGAAGCTCAAAGATACAGTGCTGTTCAATATTTTGTCATTCATGAGCAATCAACTGCTTGGCAAAGGTAATACAGTGGCGGCAATTGATGAACTGCACATGTATCTGTCTAATATGACAGCAATCGAATATATCCGGAACGGCATGAAACGTGTCCGGAAAAAAGAGTCCTCATTTATTCTGGCAAGTCAGAATATCGAGGACTTTTTGCTGCCCGAAATCAAGGAATTCACAAAGCCCCTGTTCAGCATTCCAAGTCATATTTTCCTGTTCTATCCAGGGAATATTTCACCTGTGGAGTTCATGGATGTACTCCAGTTGGAAGAATCCGAATACGAACTGTTCCGCTA
>CAMWWG010000221.1 GCA_947177935.1 uncultured Ruminococcus sp.
CCAGAGATCTATCCGGCTGAAATTTCTATTTTATAGCTATAATAATTAATATATATTTATTTTTTTAATATCAAATTCAAGGGAGCTGTGAATCGTTTCGTAAAAAATTTCACTACAAGCCCTGTCAGAACCGCCGCAAGGACAGTACCTTCTCTTGTTCCGACAATCCGGAAATCAAAGAACAGCAGGGACAATCCCAGTGCCAGGATCACGCAGGAAATATCAAATCCAATTTTAATATTACTGAATTCTTTCCGGAATGTATCAGAAATTGCTTTGACGAACGCCTCTCCGGAATTTAAAATGACATCTGCAATCACAGATAATGCGATCCCGAATCCCATAATTAAAATGCCAATCAGGACAAGCAGGAGCTGCGTCGGATAAGAATTCACCGGGATCGGACTGACAATCCACATGCCCAGATCTGTAAACCAGCCAAATACGAATGATAAGGGAATCTGTAATAACTGGACTAATTTAAAATGTTTTCTTAATAAAACAATCTGTCCAAGAATTAAAATACAATTCCAGATAATCAGCCATGTACCGAGAGAGAACGCCGTGAACTGACAGCTCAGGACATTAGCAACAGATGAGATTGGCGAGACACCAAGTTCTGCATGTTTGGAAAATGCAACGCCAAGCGCTGAAAAAAACAGGCTGATAATAAATAATATGTAACGCTTAAAAAGCTCTTTTTTTGATATTTCTTTCATAAAGCAATCACTCCATAATTTTATATTTCAGTAAATTATTCTATATTTTTATGCTTGACTTTTCCTTTCATACAGAGTATAATAAATTAAAAATTAAGAATCTTTCAGAAAGGAGCTGATTCTTATTTCTCTGTTTCAGAAAAATCAGAAAAATCCGGATATGACACCGTTTGATATGACAGAAAAACCTGTGAAACAAAATGGTTTGCTTATGCCACTCCTGTGGCTTGTATCTTATGTTCTCACAAGAAAATCCGGATTAAAACAAATTGAGAAAATTTATCTTGAAAATTGTAAGCCGCCTTATCTGGTACTTGCAACCCATCAGGGATTCCTGGATTATTTCGTTGCACCCAGAGCGTTATTTCCGTACCGGGCGAACTATGTTTCTGATATAGAGGGCTTTGCGAATTACGGAAAATTTCTCTACCGGCAGGGGGGATGTATTGCAAAACGCCGTTACATCCCGGATATTACTGTTATGAATCACATCCGCTATGCACTGCACACACTCCGGCAAAGTGTTGTGATCTTCCCAGAATCCCGGCACTGTGATGCCGGAATTACCTCCACGCTTCCGGATCATCTTGGAAAATTAGCAAAATTGTTGAACGTCCCCGTTGTGATTCTCAAAGCAAACGGCTGTTATCTTGCCAATCCGTTCTGGGATGAATCCCATACCAGACCCACGAAATTAACCGCAAGTCTAAGACTTCTGCACACGCCGGATGAATTGCAGAATTTGTCGACTGAACAAATTCAGCAGGAAATTGAACAGGCGCTGCAATATGATGAATATCAGTATCAGGAAGAACAGAAAATCCGGATTAGATCTCCACGCCGTGCAGAGGGTCTCCATTTGCCGTTATATCAATGTTTTTCCTGCGGCATGGAGGGAACAATGCACAGCAAGGGGACAAGATTATATTGTTCCCATTGCAGGACGCAATGGGAACTAAATGAAACCGGACTGCTTTCTTCCGGACAATCCGGAGGGACATGTATTCCGGAATGGTACAACTGGGAACGGATGCAGACCGAAAAACAGATCAGCTCCCATGGCTATGAATTGGATATTCCTGTATCTGTGCAGGCGCTCCCGAACGAACATGGTTTTGTGCATTTGGGAACCGGAAGACTGCATTATGATCTGGATGGATTTGTGTTATCTCTCGATCAGAATCCGGAGCAAACGTTTCCGGAATCAGAGATGCATGACAAATTTCCTCTGAAAATTCCGGGAAAATTTCTGCCTTCCTGTCAGACGGAATATCATTATAGAAACCAGGGCAAGTGTATTGTACTATCTACACAGAACTGCTGTTACTATATCTATTCAGAAGATCCAGCATTTTTGGTCACAAAACTGGAATTTGCTGTAGAAATTAATTATAAAATGAATAAAAATAGTTTCATTTAAATAAACTGATATTCCGGATCTGTGTTTCGGCTTGTGATATAATTCTGAATTGCATCCAGATTTAGATCCTGTCCGTTTATAATCAAAACAGACTGTGCATTTGGAACATTGGAAATTTCTATTTTTTCACGGACAGCATTGATTTTGATCCACTGACTGGAATTTCCCGGCAGTGCGCCCTTGATCCGGTAAATTTTTCCGCAGGCAGAATCCTGCAGGATATCTGTCAGCATTTCAGGAATTTCCTGTTCCGGAATACAGACATGCAGAAAATAATGCACCTGATTTTCAAAATCCTCTATATGAAATTTTTTGACATAGTTTGCAGGTGTGTAGCCGGCATTTGCAAAATTTTCATAATCCTGCACGGTGAAATCTTCCCAGTTTTTAATTAATAAATGTGTTTTCTGAAACATTCTGCCTGCCTGAATTTCTGCCAGTGCATGATTGAGTTCCCGGAGAATCCGTTCCGCAATGGCATCTGGATTTTTCCGTATCTGCTCTGGATCTGCCTTGCTCACAATCAGTTGATTGCAACAGGCAAGCTCTGAAGCGAACAGATACCGCATCTGTTCAGAATTAGAA
>CAMWWG010000222.1 GCA_947177935.1 uncultured Ruminococcus sp.
ATCATATACAGAAACTAACTGAAAAATACTATCTAATGTATGATAATTCCGGTTCTGATGCCGGATAATTCCTGTGACATCCAAGGAAAGATTAATCTTCGCATGACATTTTATCTGCATTCCGGTACTGCGTGCAGTATTCATTGCTTATGCCTTTCCAGAAAGTCTGTAATCTTGCTGACCGCCTGCATCAGATGTTTCAGAGAATAGGCATAGGAAACCCGGACAAAGCCCTCACCGCTTGCACCGAACGCATTCCCCGGCACAACGGCTACTTTTTCTTCTTCCAGTAATTTTTCACAGAATTCCTCGCTTGTCATGCCGGTGCACTGAATGCTTGGGAATACGTAGAATGCACCCTCCGGCGAAAAACAGGTCATGCCGATCCGGTTAAATGCCTCTACCAGATAACGCCGCCGGATGTTGTATTCTTTTATCATCTGTTCTACTTCGTGATCGCAGGATTCCAGTGCTGTAATTGCGGCATACTGGCTGACCGTCGGGGAACTCATAATAATATACTGATGAATTTTCAAAAGCTGTTGTGTCACGGGTGCAGGTGCACATAAATAACCCAATCTCCACCCGGTCATTGCAAATGCTTTGGAAAATCCGTTCACCAGAATCGTCCGTTCCTGCATACCGTCCAGTTCTGCAATGGAACAATGTTTTCTGCCATATGTCATTTCAGAATAGATCTCATCAGATAATATCATAATATTTGTTTCTCTGAGAACTTCTGCAATTTCTTCCAGGTCTTCCCTTGTCATAATCGCCCCTGTGGGATTGTTCGGAAACGGCAGAATCAATAATTTTGTCTTGTCTGTGATCTTCTCCCGGAGTTCCTGTGCCGTTAATTTGAATTTATTTTTTTCCTGGGTGGCAATGGGAACGGGAATGCCGCTTGTCATTTCCACAATCGGCGCATAACAGACGAAACTTGGTTCAACAATCAGAACTTCGTCGCCCGGATTAATCAGCCCACGGATGGCGATATCAATGGCTTCTGAACCGCCGACAGTAATAATCATCTCATGTTCCGGATCATAATTCACATGAATTTTTTTGTTCAGATATTTTGCAATTGTCTCCCGGAGCTGGATCATGCCGGAATTGGCTGTGTAGACAATTTTACGGCGTTCTAATACATCAATTGCCTCTTTGCGGATGCTCCACGGCGTGGAAAAATCCGGCTCGCCAACGCCCAGACTGATCACGCCGTCCATGGTTGCCGCCAGGTCAAAAAATTTCCGGATGCCTGACGGCTTCATATCCTGAACACGCTGTGACAAAATTGATTCGTAGTCCATGCCCATTACCAAATCAGACTCCTTTCATCAAATTCTTCATCTTCGATGAAAATGCCTTTTTCTTTGTAGCGTTTTAATACAAAATGTGTTGCCGTTGCAAGAACGCCTTCCATCGCAGACAATCGCTGAGACACAAACATTGCGACATCTTTGAGACTTTCGCCCTTCACGGTCAGTGCCAGATCATACATGCCGGACATCAAAGAAATGCTTTCTACTTCGTCATACATCATGATTGTTTTCGCAATATCATCAAAACCGCAGTCACGCTTTGGTGTCACACGCAATTCAATCAGCGCTTCGACTTCGGTGCTTCTGGTCAGTTCTTCGTTCACGATTGCCGTATAACCACGAATGACGCCTTTGGATTCCAGAACGTGAATCTGTTCGGCAACTTCCTGTTCTGTTCTGCCAAGCATCCCGGCAAGTTCCGCATTGGACAGACGTGCATTTGTTTTCAGTAAATGTAACAACTCGTTCATGATTCATGAAACCTCCAAATAAAAATATTCACAAGTTTATTATAAAAATTTATAAATTAATATAATAAGCATTATGATTCAGATAATAGGCAGCATTTTCAAAGCCGCAGGATTTCGCCAGTGCCATCCCCTCCGCAATCCCTTTGCCGAGATCCTCCGGACAGTGTGCATCTGAACCGAATGTCAGAATCGTTCCTCCCAGATCTTTGTATAATTTTAACAGATCTTCATCCGGGAATGGTCTGCCGTATGCCTGCCGGTAGCCGGATGTATTGAGTTCAATACCCTTACCGTTCTGAATGACAGATTTTAAAATTTCTGCAATGCAGTCCCGGTTATGTCTGATATTACTAGCAATTGCATGTTCCAGTCCGGCTTCTGCAAGATAACGTACCGGATAAGTCAGATGTCCCAGGACATCATAACAATCATGTTTTGTGATCTCTAATAAAATTTCAAAATACTGTTCCAGCAGATCTCTTATATTCTCCTGCTGATAATCCAGAAAATAGAAATCCAGACGATCCGGCAATTCATGCAAGGAAGCAATGACAAAATCAAGTCGCTGATCCTGATATAATCTTTCTGCAAGCTGAAAATCTGCATTCGGTTCACCTAATTCTATTCCATTACAGAAAATCAAATCTTTGATTAATCTACGGAAAAGCGTATCTTTATATTGCTTTTCATGATTGACAAAAAATGATTGCACTCTATGATTTCTAAAAACAGAGTCCTCAAAAATAGACGCATAATCAAAAAAATCCTCTTCGTTCCGGGGTTCTGTCTGATAGAATTCCTGCGGATAATACCGGCACAGCTCCACATGATCCGTGATTGCCCAGACTTTCAGACCGAGTTCTTTTGCCCTGATGTACATTTTAGAACCCTCTGCATCACTGTCCGGCGAAAAATTTGTATGTGTGTGAC
>CAMWWG010000223.1 GCA_947177935.1 uncultured Ruminococcus sp.
AAATAATAATTTTCAATTATTTCTGAATTTTCTCTTGCAATTTTCAAAAAATTATGCTATGATAAAAAAGATAGAAATTTTTAAAGTATTTTTAATTTATCAGAAAGGAATTTTGATTTTATGTTTTTTTCGGAAAATTCAGAAATTTCAGAAAATTCAGCAGATTCAGTAAAAATTGGTTTTGACAATCAGAAATATCTGACGATGCAGTCTGCACACATCCGGGAGAGAATTGCCAATTTTGGCGGTAAGCTCTATCTGGAATTCGGCGGTAAATTATTTGATGATTATCACGCATCCCGTGTTCTGCCGGGATTCAAACCCGACAGCAAGTTACAGATGCTGTTGCAGTTAAAAGAAGAAGCAGAAATTATTATTGTCATTAATTCTAATGATATTGAAAAGAACAAAGTCCGGGGAGATCTGGGAATCACGTATGATGTCGACGTGATTCGACTGTTCCAGATCTTTACGAAAATCGGCTTGTATGTCAGCAGTGTCGTCCTCACGCAGTATGAGAGCAAACCGGCTGTGGACGCATTTCAGAACCGCTTGGAGTCTCTTGGACTGAAAGTTTATCATCATTACCGGATCAAGGGCTATCCCTCAGACTTAAAGCGCATTATCAGTCCGGACGGCTACGGAAAAAATGATTACATCGCAACATCCCGGAAATTAGTTGTTGTTACTGCACCTGGTCCTGGGAGCGGAAAAATGGCAACTTGTCTTTCTCAGCTTTATCAGGAACATCAAAGGGGCATCCGTGCCGGTTATGCAAAATTTGAGACATTCCCGATCTGGAATATTCCGCTCCGGCATCCGGTCAATATCGCCTATGAAGCGGCAACATCAGACTTGAATGATGTCAACATGATTGACTCGTTCCATCTGGAAGCTTACGGCGAAACAACTGTGAATTATAACCGGGATATTGAAATATTCCCGGTGCTCAATGCCATGTTTGAGCACATCCTAGGGGAATCGCCTTATAAATCCCCGACGGATATGGGTGTCAACATGGCAGGCAACTGCATTATGGATGATGCTGTTGTCTGTGAGGCATCTCGGCAGGAGATTATTCGGCGGTATTATACAGCCTTATGCGGACAGCGCAAGGGAACGGCAACAGAAGAAGAAATTTATAAATTAGAGCTGCTTATGCGGCAGGCGAAAGTCACACCGGAAGACCGGCTTGTCATTGCACCGGCACTTGAAAAAGAACAGGAAACAGGCGAACCGGCAGCAGCCATGCAGCTTCCGGATGGAAAAATCCTGACTGGGAAGACTTCTGAATTAATGGGCGCATGTTCGGCATTATTATTAAATGCGCTGAAATACTTCGCCGGACTGGAAGATTCTGTATTATTAATGTCACCGCATGTGATTGAGCCGATCCAGGATCTGAAAATCCGGCATTTAGGGAATCAGAATCCGAGATTGCACACGGATGAGACGTTATTAGCATTGTCGATCTGTGCGACAACGGATGAGAATGCGAAAAAAGCAATGGAGCAGATCACGAAACTTCGTGGCTGTGAAGTGCATTCGACAGTGATTCTGTCTGCTGTTGACGAGAGAACATTCAAGCGTCTGGGCGTAAATCTGACCTGTGAACCGAAATTTTCTTAAAATTAATATGAAAATATGATAGGATGGTCGAGTTTGGAATAAACTGTAAAGAATACAGATGAAATGCAAATAATTATAAATGCGATTGAATATCAAGAGGAAAATATCATCGTTAATTGTGATCTGGATATTGGAATGCTTAAGGGAATCTGGAAAGGCAAAAACCCACCTGTTTTAAATTTTCATTATTATGTTGAGCTTACATTAGATGACCTCATTCCCGAGCAAATAAAAGCACTGCCAAGGAACAAAAAATATCTCGTAGGAGTCAAGGTTAAAAATAATGATGTGCTTTTTGCAGGAATATGCGAAGATTACGATGGTGAAATATATTATATTCGCTTTGCATGTGATTGGTTAGAAATGATTGATGTGAAAGAAGATGCGCAAAGTATTCATTTAGAAGATAATGTTTTATTTTGGATAGATTATCATCAAGTGCAGATTTTTCCTTATGATATACTTTGATTTGACATGAATAGCTGAATCTTAATTGATACTCACATAGAAGTAATGCCCGAAAGCAGTTTTTCAACTGCTTTCGGGCTTATTTTAATTACTTGTTGATTCGCATAAATCAGAGTTTGAAGTTGAAGCTTTCTAATTTAGAGTATTATTGGATTCTTCATCTTCAATTTCAGAAATATCTATATTCCACCTCACAATTTCAGGTTCTTTAGAAATGATTTCCAATTACAATATTCCATTTGAATTGCATGAAACACATTTTAACCCTACACTGCGTCCATTTGTAAGAACTTATCTTGCATATTTTACTTATTTTGATTTTGAGTGCAGTGATTATCCGGAATTAAGTAATTTTATTGAAATACTTTTTAATATTATGATTTATTTTGAGAGCTTCCCCTGCTATCAGACATCATTGCTTGGATATATTTATTTACTGGCAAAAGGAACATTACCATATGAAGAAGAATGTTTTCATAATTTCTTTCTGATTGATTTTTCTGAATCTCCTGACACGGTAGAAGCAATAAAACATTTCCGACTTGATGTGAAAAATGGTAATGTTAAATTCGTTTTCAAAGACTACGATATTTCTTTATTAGACACTTTCAACGTATTGATT
>CAMWWG010000224.1 GCA_947177935.1 uncultured Ruminococcus sp.
CGAAGAAAAATATGGCAAAGAAGAAGCAAAGAATCATATTTTTGCAACGACGGACAAAGCAAAGGGCACATTGAAAGAACTTTCTGACACAGAGGGTTACGAAACTTTCGTTGTACCGGATGATGTCGGCGGCAGATTCTCTGTTCTGACGGCCGTTGGACTGCTCCCAATTGCAGTTGCCGGCTGTGACATTGAACAGCTTATGGCAGGGGCACGGCAGGCACAGCAGGACTACATGGCGGATTTCGATCAAAACGACTGCTACCAGTATGCGGCGCTGAGAAACATTCTCTACAGAAAGGGAAAATCTGTCGAAATGCTTGTTTCTTACGATCCGGCTTTTGCGATGATGTCCGAATGGTACAAACAATTGTTCGGCGAGAGCGAGGGCAAGGATAATAAGGGAATCTTCCCGGCATCTGTCGTATTCTCCACGGATCTACATTCCATGGGACAGTTTGTTCAAGAGGGGTCTCGTGTGATGTTTGAGACGGTTGTGGACATCAAGCAGCCGAAACAAGATTTTTATCTTGAAAAAGAGGAAGACAATCTGGACGGCTTGAATTTCCTGTGCGGTCAGAATATGTCCGTTGTCAACAGAAAGGCATTTGAGGGCACAATCCTGGCACATACAGAGGGCGGCGTTCCGAACATGATTCTGGAACTGGAAGACTGCTCTGAATTCAGCCTGGGCTATCTGATTTATTTCTTTGAGAAAGCCTGTGCTGTTTCCGGCTACATTCTGGGTGTGCACCCGTTCAATCAGCCCGGCGTGGAAAGCTACAAGTCCAACATGTTCGCATTACTGGGCAAACCGGGTTACGAGGGTGCAAAGGCAGAACTGGAAGCCAAGCTTGGCTATTAATTTAAATATAATATATTATTATCAAAAATAATATTATTATTTAAAATTTTTAAAAAATTACTAAAAAAGGAGATTTTTGACTATGATTCAGATTATCACCGGAAGAAAAGGCACTGGCAAGACCAAGAACCTGATCGACAGAATCAACACGGCTGTCACAGAAACAAACGGCTGTCTGGTGTGCATCGAAAAAGGCGAAACACTCAGACGTTCCATCAGCTATAAAGTCCGCTGGGTCGGCGTGGAACAGTTCGACATTGCAGGCTATGAAAATTTCTATGGCTTCATTGCCGGAATGCTCGCAGGCAATTATGATATCAAGGAAATTTTCGTGGACGGCATTCTGAAAATCGGCGGTGCTGATTTTGATGCACTCGGTGCAATGTTCGCAAAGATTGATGCGCTGACCGGCAAAGACACTATTGTAACATTCACAGTTTCTGCGGATAACGACGACCTGCCGGAATCTGTGACAAGATATTTATAATTTTATTATAAATATTAAAAAATCCCCAAAGCCGGTTTCACACACAGCCGGCTTTTGGTGAAAATCTGCTGATTTTTCTAAATTTTTGAAAAACACTTGACAAATCAGTTTTTTTTCGCTATAATAATATTTGTGATGCTTGATGCGCTTGAAAAATAAAGAGTAAAAAACAAAGAACGGGGAAGATCAGTTATGATAATGCAGATCAAGAAATTGTTGAATATTCCCGGTACTTGTGAAGAGTTTGATTTCACTGTGCCGGAAGAACGTCTCGCCCTCGTGCGCAGTTGCGAGTTTGCTTCACCTGTGCAGGTAACCGGCAGTATTGCCAACCATGCCGGCGTTGTCACGCTCTCTCTGCATATTTCCTTTTCTTTGCTTGTGACCTGTGACCGCTGTCTGAAACAGACTGTGCAGGCGTTTTCTTACCATCCGGAGCACATTGTCGTGAGACGTCTGGAAAATCCGGAAGAAGACGAGGAAAATTATATCATCGCAAAAGCGGAAAGCATTGATCTTGCAGAAATCGCTCTGTCTGATCTGCTGCTGGAACTGCCGACCAAAATGCTCTGCAAGGAAGACTGCAAGGGCTTGTGTCCGGTGTGCGGCTGTGATAAGAACACGACGGAATGCGACTGCATGAGCCAAATACTATTTGAATGATAGAATATGAGGGAGGTGTCTTAAAATGGCAGTACCAAAGAGAAAAACTTCAAAAGCAAGAAAAAACAAGAGACGCAGTGCAGTCTGGAAGCTCGATGCCCCGGCAATGTGCAGATGCGACCACTGCGGTGAGCTGAAAGCTCCGCACAAAGTCTGCAAAAACTGCGGTTTTTACAAAGGCGTAGAGGTTCTGAAGATGGAAGTTCTGTAAGAACAGAAACAGGCGGAGAGAGGCGAGACCTCTCTCTGTTTTTATTTTATAATAATTTTAATTTTCAGAAAGGCGGTGCAGTTCCGGTTTGACTGAAATTACTGGCGTGATCCGGAATTCCCCGGCAGAAAAAGCCGGTATCCGGGTCGGCGAATTTTTAATCTCGATTAATCAGCACCCTGTCAGGGATGTCCTGGATTATATGTTCTACGCATCGGAAACGGAAATTTCTCTTTTGATTCAGGATCTTGCACAAAATCAGCGTGAAATCAGAATTCTGAAAGACGAATATGATGACATTGGTCTGGAATTTGCCAGTTTCCTGATGGATCAGAAACAGAGCTGCCGGAATAAATGCGTGTTCTGTTTTATTGACCAGATGCCCCCCGGCATGAGAGAAACTTTATATTTCAAGGACGACGACGCAAGACTCTCCTTTTTACAGGGCAATTACGTTACGCTTACGAACATGAAACAGGAAG
>CAMWWG010000225.1 GCA_947177935.1 uncultured Ruminococcus sp.
CTCGGAGATGTGTATAAGAGAGATGCTTTGCGCCATGGTCGACTTTTTCTTTGAGATGCTGTAAATCCGAGACAGCCGAGATGGCTTCCGGGTGGACTTCCGGATAACATGCACCGTAAATTTCAAAATCACCTTGTGATTTGATAAAATCAATCAAGTCACAGGCATGTTTAAAATCCGTCTTTTCGGGACGTTCCGGACTTTTATCGCCACGCAGTGCCAGAATGTCCATAATGCCGTTTTCTTTGAAATCCTGCAAAATCTGTGTAATTTCTTCTTTGGAGTAAGAAATACAAGGCAGGTGCGCAATGGACTTGACATGATATGTATTTTGAATTTTGGCAGACAGTTCACAAGTTAATTTTCCGCCATTCAAGCCACCGCCTGCGCCATAAGTAACGCTGATAAAATCCGGATGGAGTGAGGCTAATTTTTCAAAACAGCCGGAAACTTTTTCAACGGGCGTTGTGGGTTTGGGAGGAAATACCTCAAAGGAATAGATCATTTTTTTCATGAGTTTCACGCCTTATATAATAATTTAATTAATTTTCCAGTCAATCGGCTCTAAGTTATGCGCTTGTAAGAACTGGTTTGTCTGTGAGAAATGCCGGCATCCGAAAAATCCGTTACTTGCTGAGAGCGGTGACGGATGCGCAGCTTCGAGAATCAAATGATTCGGATTGGTAATCAATGCTTTTTTCTTCCGTGCAGGTGTACCCCATAACAAGAATACAATCGGATCGACACGGAGATTCAGCAATTTGATGATTTCATCCGTGAACACTTCCCAGCCCTGTCCTCTGTGGCTGTTTGCCTGTCCGGCACGGACGGTCAGCACGGTATTTAATAACAAAACGCCCTGTTTCGCCCAGTCTGTTAATTCCCCGTGCGCCTTTGTGTTGTCAATCCCCGTATCACTTAGAATTTCTTTGTAGATATTTCTCAGGGAAGGGGGGACTCTCACGCCTTTCTTGACAGAAAAGCTCAGTCCGTGTGCCTGTCCTGCACCATGATAAGGATCTTGCCCCAGAATCACAACTTTGATATTGCTGTATGTGGCATGTCTGAGTGCATTGAAAATATCATACATATCCGGATAGATTGTCTGTGTGGCATATTCCTGCTTGAGAAATTCCCGAAGATTTAAATAATACGCTTTCTGCATTTCATCCGCAAGCAGGACATCCCATTCATTATTGAAAAAGTTGCTCATAGAATATTACCCCGATTCTAAAAAATTCAGAATTAAAAAATAATTCTATTTCCTATTTTAGCATATTTTTTCTGACATTGCAAGGGGTTTGTGATTTTTTTTTGAATTTTAAGATTTCATTATAAAATATTCCAGAATTCCGGAATTTCTTCTTCATAGAGATTCTGGACAAGCATTCGTAATCTTGCCATTTCCGCAGGCGTGTTCTTTTGATTCGCAAGAATCATAGGTTTGAGACTGGAAACAATTTCCCGCATTTCGTCAAGCTCTGTACCGTTGACGAATAAACCTGTAATATTATGATATTTTTCTAGTTCTGATTCCAGTTTGTCATACACAATAAGCGTATCTTCAATTGAGCCTGTCTGGAATGTTGTTTCCAACTGGTCTATGATTGCCAGGCATGTTTCACTTTTGGATTTTAATATCATCAAAGAAGAGATACATAGCAGAATCAAGCCAATCAGAATACCAACACTGATTTTGCAGTGGTTCATCAAATCATCCTTTCTGATTTTTTTAATTTTTCTGATCTTTTTTAATAATCTGATAACGACATGCCTGGTCGGCTGTCATCATGAAAATTTCCGGGATGGAAATGCCGGAATTTCTTAAAATCAGATCTAACCATTGCCGGTTCTGTCCAATGCTTGCCAAGGCATGTTCCCGGAGCTGTCCGTCTGCAATAATGACTTGCGGCGGATTGCAGTCTTTTTTGGCAGTATGCACATCTTCTTTCGTTGCAGGCTGATCTGCTGATTTCTGATAGACTGAAACAATGCCATTTGTTTCGACAATTGCAAACTGTACTTCTTCAATCGAAAATATACCTGCCAGGCGCAGTGCTGTCATGACATCATCCACAGAAAAACGAAGTGTCCGGAGCATGTCCTGATCTAAAATGCCGTCCCGGATGATGATTTTCGGACTGCCGGAAATCAGTCTGCGGAATTTGACAGATTTCAGGGAAATCCAGGAGACAAGCACTTCAAAGCAGACCAGAGCCAGAATCGGCATAATCCCATGCAGGAGGGGGATTTCAATATCTTCCAGAGCGAGCGTCGCAATATTAGAAATTAAAATTGTCGTGACCAGCTCCGCCGGCTGTAATTCTCCTAACTGACGCTTTCCCATTAATCTGACGGAAAACATGACAACAATATATAAAATAAAAGCCCTGATTAAAACAATTGTCATAACAGCACATCCTAATAATTGATTGATAATTTTAATTTTAATATAACCAGAACTGCAAAAAAAATACTGATTTTCCACAATTCCACAGTCAAAAAAGTGGAATGCTGAAAATCAGGATTTTTAATTATTCTATTAATTGGATTAAATTCAGTAGAGCTTCCGCTTTTTCATTCGGCAGACGGCGATAATTTTCTATTAATTTCTTTTCATTTTCGGTCAACTCCATTGGTTAGCGGTTCTCGTTAAAAAATTCTGCCAGTGTAATGCCAAGAGGTTCTAGCAGACGAAGTAATG
>CAMWWG010000226.1 GCA_947177935.1 uncultured Ruminococcus sp.
TTTAAATATTATAATTAAAAATTATACATTGATTTCTGCATGATCGTCCGAAACACCGTTTGCATCCAGTACCGGCTGTACACAATTACGGATAAATTCTTCCACCTGCTGCGAGCATCTGCCAATGAAATTTTTCGGTTTCATATTATAAATTAATTTCTGCGTGTCTGTTAAAACTGTCAAACTAAAATAATATAGTTTGACAGTTTCTACATTTTTTCTATTCAAAATATCCTGAAAATTCGCCTTTTTGAATCACATGATCTTTCGCTTTTCTGAGAACTTTTGTTTTTGTAGAAGAAGCTTTTAAATCAAGTGAGCAGTCTAACACATAGATCGTAAATTTATAGTAGTGTGTTGTATGTTTTGGAGGTTTTGCACCTGCATAACGATGAAAACCATAGGCTACACCCTGCATGGCATTATCTAAATCTGCGATCATTCTTCCTGACGGAATCGCTTGAGGAATTTTATTTTTTGCTGGTATATTCCAGATAATCCAGTGTGTAAAATTTTTAATAGGGTGACTGATATCTTCTAGTGTAATGACAAGTGTTTTAGCATTTTCATCTAAATTTTTGATCAAAAATTCCGGAGAAATATTTTTTCCTCTTCCAGTATATTCTATCGGAAATTTATCACTATTTTTCATGCCTGTGCATGTAAATTCGAGAATATTTTCTTGCATGAGTTTTAATATTATACATTGATTTCTGCATGGTCGTCCGAAACGCCGTTTGCATCCAGTACCGGCTGTACGCAGTTTGCAATAAATTCTTCCACCTGCTGCGGACATCTGCCGATAAAATTCTCCGGTTTCATAATCTGATTCATTTCGAATTCTGTAATCTGGAACATGGGATCTGCTAAAATCAATTCACAGAGATTATTATCAAGTCCCTCTTGTTTCACACGCTTCCCGGCTTCCATGGATAACTGACGAATGCGTTCATGCAGCTCCTGACGATTGCCGCCTTTCTGGACAGCATCCATCATGATATTTTCCGTTGCCATGAATGGTAATTCCGCCATGACACGCTTTGTAATGATCTTCTCATAGACAACAAGTCCGTTCTCCGGATCTGTGACATTCAGCATGATATTTAAAATTGCATCCACGCCAAGGAATGCCTCTGCAATGGAAATTCTCTTGTTCGCAGAGTCGTCCAGAGTTCTTTCAAACCACTGTGTGCCGGCTGTGAATGCAGGATTGAGCACATCACACATCACATATCTTGCCAGAGATGTAATTCTCTCGTCACGCATCGGATTGCGTTTGTATGCCATAGCAGACGAGCCAATCTGATTTTTTTCAAATGGTTCTTCCATTTCTTTGAAACTTTGCATTAACCGGATATCATTCGAGAATTTGCTGGCAGACTGTGCAATGCCTGCAAGGACGGAACAAACCTGATAATCCACTTTTCTGGAATAGGTTTGACCGGAGACCGGCACAACGGCACTGAATCCCATTTCTTCGGCAATTAATTTTTCAAGCTCCTTGATTTTGTCCGTGTCACCATGGAATAATTCCATGAAGGATGCCTGTGTGCCGGTTGTGCCTTTTGATCCCAATAATTTCAGGGAATCCAGCCGGAAATCCAGGTCTTCCAGATCCATTAATAATTCATTGCACCAGAGTGTGGCACGTTTGCCGATGGTCGTCAGTTGTGCCGGCTGTAAATGTGTGTAGGCAAGGCAGGGGAGTGCTTTGTATTTATCCGCAAACACAGCAAGCTGAGAGATGACTTTTACAAGTTTCCGCTTGACAACCTGCAAAGCATCCCGCATGATAATCACATCCGTATTGTCACCAACATAACAGGATGTTGCCCCCAGATGAATGATTCCTGCGGCTTTCGGACAAGCCTGTCCATAAGTATAGACATGTGCCATGACATCATGACGGACGATTTTTTCTCGTTCAGCAGCCATCTGATAATCAATATTTTCAACATTGGCTTCCAGTTCATTCACCTGTTCCTGGGTCACATGCAGACCAAGTTTCATTTCTGCACGGGCAAGCGCCACCCATAATCTGCGCCATGTGGTGAACTTTTTGTCTGCAGAAAACAGATATTGCATTTCCTTGCTGGCATATCTGGTGCAGAACGGACTTTCATAGCTTTGATTGGACATAAATTTTTATCCTCCGGTAAATAATATTAAAATTTATCCTGTTCCCAGAATAATACCGGACTGTGACCGTCATAATAACGGATCACATCGGGGTGTTCTTGGGCATAGGAAAAAATTTTCTGTGCAAGTTCCTGTTCCAGAAAATCTGTTAATTTTCGGACAGGTGTATTCATCATAGAATCACACAGACGGGACAATACAATTGCATTCCGATTCTGGATTCTGACAATCTGAAACGGAAAAATCTGACAATCAAATGGCTTTTGATCTCCCAAAAGACAACCATTTTCCAGATCAAGCACCGGACAGGCAAACAATCCGTCCGGATCGGTTTTTTTAATCCGAAACAAGTAAGATTCTGTGCCTTTCGAGATAAATTCCAGTTCCGGCAGGACTGTCCTGCACTGTTCCCGGATTTCTCCGGATAAGACCGGCAGATCCCATACATCGTAATTGCTGAAGATACAACATTGTCTGCATTTCGCACAAGTATTTTGTGTCAGTAATTTTTTCAGCATTTTATAATTCTCCGTTTTCACTGATGATAATTTTATTATAC
>CAMWWG010000227.1 GCA_947177935.1 uncultured Ruminococcus sp.
TTCCATGTCCGAGAGAATCCGTAAAAGACGTTCTACGAGAACTGCCGTTTTGCCGCTGCCTGCGGATGCGGAGACAATCATACTCTTACCCCGGACGGTAATTGCCTGTTCCTGTTCGTTTGTCCAATTCATGTTTTTTCCCCCTGTTTTTTGATTTCTTTTTGTTCTGAATCTGTATCCGTATCAACTTCAGGCGCACCGAATACTGTTTCAAGTGCCTGCTGATTTTCTTCTTCCGTGTGCTTGATCGTTTCTGTGACAGTTTTGCCGCACAGATCCGAACAAGGACAAAATTCACAGGGCGTTATTTTCGGTTCTGAATCGTAAACATAGACATTCGGTTCTGGCGGGAACGTTCCGGCATAGACTTTTTCAGTCATTTCTGAAATTTTCTGATAAACATGTTTCCTGAGATTCTGCATCTGTCGTGGATTCACAGAAAACACCTGGTTTTTATTGAATTCCATGACAGAAGTCTGTACAGCGGCAAGTTCCGGTTCTGTATATGCCAACGCCTGTTCCAGAACAATCCCTTTCATTCTGTAATAGGCATCCAGAATTTCTTTGCCGGTGGATTTTGTATCTTCTCTGTTGAGATAATTGGTTTCTTTGGGCTGACCGCTTGGCATATACAGAACGGCAGTCGGATGAATTTTTCCATATTCCTGCGTTTCTTCCAACGCAAACAGATAGATCAGCATTTGCAGATCCAGTCCCTCGGCAAGCCGTTCCGGTCGGAATTGTTTTTCAGAAGTTTTATAATCAATCACCCGGAGAAGTATTTCTTCTCCGGTCTGACAAATATCAACTCTGTCAATTTTGCCATGACAAAGCGCTTTGCCATCACATAATGAAAATGGCGGAAGTATCTTTTCCATGCTAACTGGTGTAAAACGGCTGTTCCGGATTTCCTCCTGCATATACTGCAACAATTGCAGAATACTTTTGCCGTTCATACGATAATTTAACTGGAATCTGCCATCCCGGCGAACAGCATCTGAAAAATTTTCTTTTGAAAATGTTTCAGACAACAGATGGATTTCTTTCTCCAATTCCTGAACAGATAATTCTGAAAATGTCTTGGTGTCATATTTTTTTAAAATTTCTTCCAGACAGCGATGAGCAAAGTTGCCGATATTCTGCGCCGTCAAAGTTATTTTTTCCGGTGCGTATAATTTCAGGCAGTACAGGCAGAAATACTGAAACGGGCAACGATAGAATTTTTCAATTCCGGATGCAGAAAGATGCAGACAGTTACCAATTAAATTCTGCATAATCTCCGGAGAAATCTGCATATTAGACAATCCGGATAATTCCTGCGTCTGTTGTCCGCATAATTTCTCAATTCTGGCGGCATAAACAGGATTCTGTTCCAGGACGGCACGAAGTGAAGCAATTTCGGCTTGCCTTTCTTGCCGGTTCAGATTCCGGACAAAATGAAAATACGCAGATTCCATTGTCCAGGCATAGTACAGCAAAGATAAATTTTCCTGTTTTTGCAGGATCTCAGAATTTTCCGGAAACAGTCTGAGAATTTCTTCAATCATCACAGAGGCAGGCGCATTTTCATAATCGGCATTGATTTCGGGATAGGTCAGATATAATTGTCCGGAAGGGGCTGAAAAAATCTTGTGAATAATTAATAATTCATCAGAATACAGTTCCGGCAAGCGTCTTGCAATATTAATTTTCTGCTGTTCCAGGAGTTCTAATTCATGCTGATGAAAAATACTGTTTTCCTGGACATGATGGGGATAAACGCCATCTGAAACGCCGGGCGCAAATACAATTCCCGGCATATTCAGACGTGCTGTCTGTGCGTCTACAATCCGGATACTGTCAAGTGTCTGCGGCGGAACGGCAAAACTGCTGTTCTGCAGGAGCATCCGGAACACAGCAGATAACTGATCAGGCTTCATGTGATCTTCTCCGAACAGCTCCACAACGGTGTCAAATGTTTCAGACAGAATATTCCAGACGGCAATGAATTCATGCTGCTGCGCAGTTTCCTGTTTCTGGTAAATTTCCTGATATGCCTGGTTTTTCCGGCATAAATGCTGATATAGTATCCTGCATATTTCTCTGGTATCTGCGCCACGGCATTGATTCCTTAGTTCCTGCAACAATTGGATGACAGCAAGCCGGAGCGTTTCCAGTGCCTGACCGCCGAACTGTTCCAGGTTTTCAGCGGCATCTCTGCTTTGTTCGCAGAAAGATTTTGACCAGTCCTGTTTGTCAATGCTATAAGTAAAGCAGAAATGTTCCAGCATAGAAACAAGTTCAGGATCATAACTGGAAAATTCATTTTTGAGACATCTCAGAATCGTATCTGTTGACCAGGACGGCGCAGAAAGCAATTCCAACAGATTCAGAAAATAGGCAATCAACTCCGTATGCAGAATGGATTTCCGGACGGCAATATCATAAGGCAGATGGTATCTTGTCAAAGCACGCTCCAGGAGCGGCATATAGACATCCGTCTGCCGGACGGCAATGGCAATCTCCCGGCAGGATAATGCAGGATTTTTTGCCAGCAATTTGCAGATTGTCGCACAAATATATTCTATTTCTCCTGTGGGATCATACGCCTGGAAAATATGTACATGCAAATCATGCAAATTCGCAGGATTGATATTATAATTATTATAATTTGGATTTGCTGTCTTCTCCGCAATCTGTTTCAGATCCGGGT
>CAMWWG010000228.1 GCA_947177935.1 uncultured Ruminococcus sp.
GGGCTGATTATTTTATAATTTATTTATGAATTAATAATTGTTTTAACAAAATCCAATCATAGATTGTGATTTTCCTGTCATTGTCCAGATCCACATTCTTCCAGTTTGGAAGTGTTCCGACGCTGTGAAGCCATTTCTGCAATGTAATCAAATCCAGAATGTCACAAGTCCCGTCTGCATTGGCATCGCCTTTGACAAGTGCCTGCCCTGTCACATGCAGATCAAATGCAATCACTGTTTTGGAAATCCCGGAACCGGATGTGATCGTGACAGAATACGATCCGGCATCTTCTTCTGTAATATTTTCCAGTGTCAGTGTGGAAGATGTTGCATCCTGGATCGTTCTGTAATCTTTCTGCCATTGGTAAGTTACTGTATCTTCCGCTAGATCCGGAATTACTGTATAACTGTAACTTTCACCGGGATTCAGAGAGATATCCTGATAAGCTGTTAGTATGCTGAAATCCGGTATTGCTGTGTGTTCCGGGACGGTTACGTCACTCATGAGTTTCCATTCGTTTCCGCTGTCCTGCATGAAAATCCGGAGATTTTTCAGATTCAGTTCTTTTTCACCGGATGCACCGAATGTCGCAAGCGGAATCCGGAATTCTACCATGTCATCGCTCCATTTGCACTGACATCCTGCATAGTCTCCATGATTAAAATAGACAAAGCCGTTTGACTGATAATAAATCCAGTAGCGTTCGTTTTCTTCGCCGTAATTGAATTGAAGATTATAGACCGGCGCAACAACATCGCCTTTTTTGGTATTACTCATGATGTATAGATAATTCTCATCCGCACAGGTATGAATCTCCGTGCCGTCCTCGTTGCTCCCTGCAAAAAGTGCATCCTGCCATTCATAAGGAGAAGAATACACGCCGTCCACTGTGACGGAATTTCCCACGAAATAGAATACTGCCGGATCGTTTCCGGGGAGCTGATTCACACGAAATGTTGGATCTGTTCCAGGTGTTTCAGATTCTTTCACAGAGATCGTTCCCAGATAGTTTGCACCGAGAGAACCGTTCCAGATATCAGAATTTGCAAAACGGATGCTTCTCTGGTTCATGGTGTGAATCTCTGCATCTGTTCCCATAGCTAATTTTAAATATACATTCCAGTCTCCGGTCTGAATCTGATCCGGTAAGTCAATGGTCAGATGTTCCAGATTGGTTGTGCCGGATTCCCATGTATGACAGTCCGTGTCAGACTCTGCAATGATATACATGCCGTTCTGTTCCAGAATCACATAACTCTGCACATCCGGGATCACACCGGAGAATCCAGTATTTTCGATCTGAAAATCAATTTCTGCCGTGCCGTCCTGGGTTGTTTCTGCTGTCAGATCAGAATCACGCAGTACAAAACGATAGCCCAGATGATCCCGGATAAACTGATGCACATTCTGTCCATAATAGGCAGAATTGTCAATATTCAGAGAATTTTCTGTATTGATCCGGTTCGCAAGATCTTCTGTGAATGTGTAATCTTTGTAGAGCTGGAAGATATTGCTGTTGATATAACTCAGGTGCGTTTTGTACATTTCCGGGAGTGCATTCTCTGGCAGATAAGTATCATATTTTTGCGCAAAATCCAGATTTCCGGAAAATTCACCGCCAAAATAGGATGTGAATGTCTGCTGATGCAGCCAGTCCGTTTCAATTTGTCGGTTGGCATATGTTCCCAGATCGGAATCGCTCCCCATATAGCCATCGTCATAGAGTCCAATCCGGTTTTTGTTTTTCTGGATCTCGGTTGTGTAGGCGCTTTCTGTCAGGGAATTAATCAGTTCTGTATCAGCGAGCTGTGCCCGTGTAATTCCTGCCCACTCTGCAAAAATATCCGGCGTCCGGACAGTAACCGGAATCGGAGCGGGTACGGCTTGTAACAAGGCTTCCAAAACTTGCGCCTTGTACTGGACGGATGTGTACTTGCCGCCGTGCTGTTCGCCCCATTTTCCGACAAATCCGGATTCTACATAAGCGATGATATCCGAATATTTCTCCAGAAGTCCACTGTCCCGGATTTGTTCTATATGATGTAATACTTGCTCGAATGAGTCCGGTTCGGGATTATCCCTGCCGTTGGCATCGTACCGGAAACGGAGCGCTACCATACAGCCGTTATCATAGCAGTTTTGCAAAGTCTGTTCCCAGGATGTAAAAAAAGTTTCATCCAGATCGTAATCTGTTCCAGGCGTGTAATTGCCGTTTTCATCCGTTGTGCCGTTGCTCCCGGAGGAGAAATTGCCGATATCAATAAAAAATAGTACAAGATCTGCCGTCGGACTGTAGGTTGGTGTGCTTCCTGGTTTGCAGACTGCCCAGACGGTGGAAGTATATCCTGCGCCGGGAGTGGGGATTGGCTCTGCACGCTCCGTGTAAATGATCCCGCTGTCTTTCATTGAATTATCCACATTGACAGCATGAGAAATCACAGGGAACTGTAAAGCTGTCATGGAAAGAATCGCCGAAACCTGGACACAGGAGAGCAGTTTTTTGAATTCAGGTTTTATCATGTGTTGCACCTCTTTAATAATAAATTTTAAAAATATTAGATTTATTATAGCATAGAAAATTTTGTTTGTCAAGGAAAAATATTTTTTGAAATTTTTAAATTTTTTTCAGAAAACACTTGACAAACCGGAAGAAATATGCTATATTTAATTTATAATAT
>CAMWWG010000229.1 GCA_947177935.1 uncultured Ruminococcus sp.
CTATTTATGCTATTCGGGTTGCATAGCAACAGCGGTGAATGTACCGCAGGACAGGAAATTGTAATCACTGTCCTGCGGTTTTTTGTATATTTTTATCACAGGAGGATTTTTTATGCAGAATAAGACAGAACAGATTGCCGTAAAAGTTTCGCTTGTCAGTGTAATTGTCAATCTGGTGCTATCCATTTTCAAGTTAATTACTGGCATTCTGGCACATTCTTCCGCAATGGTTAGTGATGCATTTCATTCCGCCTCGGATGTATTCAGTAGTGTGATTGTCATCATTGGTGTGAAACTCTCGGCGAAACAATCCGACAAGGGTCATCCCTACGGACATGAACGCCTGGAATGTGTCGCCGCAATTGTATTGGCTGTGATTCTACTGGTGACAGGCTGTTTCATCGGACGGGATGCCTTGGAAGAGATCATGCATGTACATACCACAGAATTTGTTATCCCTGGCAAACTGGCACTGATAGCGGCGGTTGTTTCTATCCTCACAAAAGAAGCTATGTACTGGTACACGAGACATTATGCAAGATTGGTGGATTCCGGTGCATTGATGGCGGATGCTTGGCATCACAGAAGTGATGCATTATCCTCTGTAGGTGCTTTGATTGGTATTGCGGGTGCAAGGCAGGGTTATCCGATTCTGGAATCCGTGGCAAGTCTGATAATCTGTCTGCTGATTCTGAAAGCGGCTTATGAGATCTTTGCGGATGCTGTCAACAAGATGGTCGATCATTCCTGTGATCATGAAACAGAACAGGCAATCCGGAATTGTGTGCTTGCACATGAAGAGGTACTGGGCATTGATGTATTCCGGACGAGAGTTTTCGGCAACAGGATTTATGCAGATATTGAAATCAGTATTGACGGTACAAAAACATTGTTTGAAAGTCATGCGATTGCAGAACAGGTACATGATGCCGTAGAACAGACATTCCCGAAACTAAAACATATCATGATCCATGTCAATCCGGTTTGACATGAGGTGATTGTATTTTGCAGAAAAATAACAACAAAAAGAAACCAGAGCAGTAATTCTGTTCTGGTTTCTTTTTATCGTTTTCAGGCGAAGTCCATACTTCTTAGCAAGTGAAAGTTCATAAGCGACTAATTCATATAATTATCAATAGAATCTTCAGGGTGTTGTTTAAAATATTTATCAAGTGTAATCTTTGCAAGTGTCGCAGTTACTCTGCGTTGGTCAAGTGGCTCGTAATTTCCAGAGATGGTAAAAATTTCATCCGGTAAATTATCCCATACATCTTTTGAATAGGGTTCCGCAATTTTAGAACGTTCTATTGCTTTCCGGATAATTTTTTGTGTGGAATCTGACATATATTTAAATTACTGATTATTTTTTACCAGATCTTTCAGACGGTTCATAGCTTCGATTGTGAGATCCTTGTCACCGAATGCTGTAAGCCTGAACCAGTTTGTGCCGTTCTTGCCGAAACCTGCGCCAGGCGTTCCGACAACAGCAATTTCATTCAGCATTTTATCGAAAAATGTCCAGCTGTCCATGCCGAACGGGCACTTGAACCAGATATAAGGTGAATTGATGCCGCCTGTGAATGGGATGTTTAATTCTTTGAGTGTCTCAGCGATGACACGGGCGTTTTCCTGATAATAAATAATATTTTCTTTGACTTGTTTCTGACCCTCCGGAGTGAAGACAGCTTCTGCGCCACGCTGTACCGGATAGGAAACACCATTGAATTTTGAGCCCTCACGTCTGTTCCAGAGTTGTGCAAGGCTGACTTCCGTGCCATCAGATGCCGTTGTTTTCAGTTCAGACGGAACAACTGTGTAGCCGCAGCGGATGCCTGTAAATCCAGCTGTTTTGGACAGGGAACACATCTCGATTGCCACTTCTTTTGCGCCGTCAATCTGATAAATGCTTCTTGGAATATTTTCTTCACTGATGAATGCTTCATAAGCAGCATCGTAGAGAATCACAGCACCATGTGCTTTTGCATAAGCAATCCATTCTGCAAGCTGTTCTTTAGAATATGCCGCTCCGGTGGGATTGTTCGGAGAGCATAAATAAATAATATCCGGGAATACTTTTTCGCCATTGAGATCATAACCATCCGGCGCAGGCATAGCAGCGAACTGGTTTTCCTCATTAGAATCTGCATAGACGATCTGTCTGCCGTTCATCAGATTGGAATCCACATAAACCGGATAAGCCGGATCTGTGATTAAAATAATATTATCATCGCCAAAGATATCTACTAAATTGCCGCAGTCGCTCTTAGCACCGTCATTGATCCGGATGTCGGATGCCGGAACATCCGCACCAAAAGAGTGATAATAATCAGATACTGCATTCCGGAGGAAGTCATAACCTGCACCGCTGTCCTCATAACCACGGAATGTTTCTTTGACGCCCATTTCATCGCAGGCTTTTTTCATCGCATCCACGACAACCGGTGCAATCGGTCTTGTGACATCGCCGATTCCCATGCGGATTAATTTTGCCTCCGGATTGGCTTTCTGGAATGCATTTACTTTCTCTGCAATCCGGATGAACAGATAATTTTTTTCAAGTTTCAGGTAATTTTCATTAATTTTTACCATCTTAAAAAGTCCCTCCTGTAATAATATTTTATTAGATTTAATTTTAAATTTAAAAAATTAAATTAAAAATCAAGATTCTCCCCAGA
>CAMWWG010000230.1 GCA_947177935.1 uncultured Ruminococcus sp.
CAGTGACGTTGTCCTGATGAACCGTGTTTATGTCGGCGTTGACGAGATTACATCCAAGGGCTTGACAAATGCGGACGTTGATCAGAGCGGCAAGATTGAATTAGCCGACTCCATGAACATCCTCAAACTCCTGGTGCATTTACTGGATGAATCTGCTTTCCCGATCAAGGGAGAATAATTCATTTTTAAAATCAGAAATAAAGTCCGGTGTTTCTCATGAATTCAAGGAATGCCGGGCTTTTGGAATTTTTATAAAATTTGTTGACAAAATCTTAAAATCATGATATACTAAGATGATCCGTTATGAATCTGATTTCCTGATTCAGAGATCATAAAAATTAAATTATTTTAATATTTTGAATCCGGGAGAATGCTGAGAAATTCTTCCCGATTTTTTGATTTTTACAGAATCTCTTGACAAATCATAAAAATAATGTTATAATAGTACAAATTAAAACTTTATTAAAATTTTAAATTTTCGAAAGTGAGGTTATTTATGATTATGTTAAAGAAAAAAATAACGGCCGCTGTGACATCCCTGCTTCTGGGGGCGGCATCCCTGACAAGCACTTTTGCGGCTGTCCCCACCAGTGCCGCAGATCTGGAACTGGACAATTATGCGAAACTGCTTCAGTATTCTCTCTATTTTTTTGATGCAAATATGTGCGGCGACAGTGTCGGCGAAGATTGTGCTTTTTCCTGGCGTGATGACTGCCATACGGGAGACCAGATTCCCGGCGGATTCCATGATGCAGGTGACACAATTGAATGTGGTCTGACCATGGGTTTCACGGCATCCACACTCGGCTGGACTTTCTACGAATACAGAGAACAGTTTGAAAAAACCGGAACGGATGAGCATTATAAAATCATTATGGATTATTTCAATGATTTCATCAAAAATTCCACAACGCTTGAAAATGGCGAAGTGACTTCACTTGTGTATCAGGTGGGGGATGCCGGTGCTGACCACAGTGTCTGGTGTGCACCAGAGACGCTTTATGACCGTGGCAGTAATGAAACTTACATATCCACCAACGGTGCAAGTGATGTGGCGGCACAGTATGCGGCGGCGCTTGCACAGAGTTATATCAATTTTGGCAATGAAGATGATCTGCTCTATGCCGCTGCATTGTATCGTTTTGCTGACAAGTACAGAACTGTGACTTATGAGAATGCGACTTATGCAAGAGAAGGCGTGCAGGATGACATTTCCTGGGCTGCCGGATGGTTATATCTGGCAACAAATGAAGAAAAGTATCTGACGGAGAGCAGTAAATATACTCAGTATACGGATAACTGGACATATGATTATTTTTATGGCAATGCCTGGCTCGGTGCAGGAATTATCAATGCGGAAATTACTGGAAACTGGTCAAATGTGACAAATTATATCACAGGTGTTGTCAATGCCAACCAGGACAAATATTATGTCATGGATTCCTGGGGGAGTGCAAGACATAACACATTAATGCAGTTGTGTGCGCTGGTAACTTCTAAATATGACCAATCCGGCGTGGATTATTCCGAATGGGCAAAGAAGCAGATGAATTATATCCTCGGCGAAAATGATGCAAATGTCTGTCTGGTAGTTGGTTATAATGACGTTTCCGCAACATCTCCGCATCATCGTGCGGCATCCTGCCTGACAATCAGTCCGGATTGGCACGAATGGAATAACTGGAACGGTGATTATGCCACAACAAATGGACACACGTTATATGGTGCACTCTGCGGTGGTCCGACAAATTCCAGTTTTACGACTTATAATCCGTCCGCAAAGGATGCTACATCGAATGAAGTGGCACTGGATTATCAGTGTGGCTTAGTTGGTGCAGCGGCGGCATTGTATGCTGTTTACAATACGGGGAATGTGGTAGCAGAAATTGGTGATGATGTGACAGTCTATGCTTCTGAGAAAGCTGTTGCCAACGGGGAACAGCCCACCCCGTCAGAATCAGATCAGCCGTCCGGCACAGTTCTCTGGGGTGATGCGAATGAAGACGGTGAAGTGGATATCGCTGACGTTGTTCGGATGAACCGTGTTTATGTCGGCGTGGATGAGATCAGCGACCAGGGAAAGACAAACGCTGACGTTGACCAAAGCGGAAAAATAGATTTATCCGACTCTATGAATGTCCTAAAACTTCTGGTGCATTTACTGGATCAAAGCGACTTTCCGATCAAGGGGGAATAACTCATTTTTAATATCAAAAATAAAGTCCGGTTTTTTTGGAAATCCCAAAAATTCCGGACTTTTGGAATTTTTGTAAAATTTCTTGACAATACCATAAAATTAAGGAGAATAAATCATGAAAAAATTCCTCTTACAGATGATTCTGCTGTCCGTCTTTGATTTTGTTTCGTTGTTTCTGCTCAGCTCTGCATTGCAGATTTATATATTGCTATGGGTGATTGTCTGGATGATACTCCGGGTACAGGGCAAGGAGTTGTTCTTAGTGGGGCTTCTGGTGTCCGGTTTGGTTTACATCCTGGCAAGCGAACCTTATGGCAATCTCCCGTCACTTGTATTGTTTTACATACCAATTGGGATATTCCTGTACTGCGTCCGGAAAGAGGAAAAGGAAAATTTCATCCATCTGCTTTGTTTTGTTGTGCCGTCCTGGATGGGCATTGCTTGTGTGGTGACTGCCTGCGCAGGATGGACAACGG
>CAMWWG010000231.1 GCA_947177935.1 uncultured Ruminococcus sp.
CTTTTTAACGCAGGCGTTAATGGAACTTGGTGCAACGGTTTGCATTCCAAACGGAAGACCAGCTTGTGAAATCTGTCCGTTGAAAGAAATCTGCATGGCAAAGGAAAATTTCAGCACTTCCCTGCTCCCTGTCCGGATCAAAAAACAAAAACGAAAAACAGAGAAAAAAACAGTCTTTATTTTAATTGCCGGAAATCCGGAACAGAATCCGGAATCTTGCCGGATTGCAATCCGAAAACGACCGGAATCCGGATTATTAGCCGGATTATGGGAACTGCCGAATCTGGAAAATTTCCTGACACCGGAAGAAGCGATTACGCAATGCAGTGCGTGGGGAAGCAAGCCGAAAGAATTTTTAAAAATTTTGCCAAAAAAGCATGTTTTCACGCATATTACCTGGGATATGCAGGGCGTTTTCCTGGCGTGCGAACCGGATCTAGAATTAAATCCGGATCCTAAATTCCTCTGGGTAACTTCTGAAGAACTGCATACAGAGTATTCCTTACCCACAGCATTCCGGATTTTTCTGGAAAATTTATTTTAATTATTTTAATAATTCTTGTCTGAGATATAATAATAATTTCTTTTCCCGGCGTGACACCTGCACTTGTGTCATGCCGAGTTTTTCTGCCGTCTTTACCTGTGTGAAATTCTGATAATAGCGTAATTCCAATAATTTCCGGTCTTTTGGCGCTAATTGGTTCATCACCTGCTGTAATGCCAGGCTGTCGCTGATTTTTTCGTCCGGCGCTTCTACAGCAATATCCATCTGACTTTCATTCTCATCCGGTGCTGTCAAGGAAATCACCGGACTGACAGCACACAACGCCATGGAAACATCTTCCACGGATGCCCCTGCCTGCTGTGCCAGAACGCTCAGAGGTGGTTCAATCCCTGTTTCTTGCAAAATTCTTTCCCGGATCTGCTGTACTTTCATGGCAAGTTCTCTCAGTCCCCTGGATACATGAACAACGCCATTCTCCCGGAACAGTCTCTTGATTTCCCCCAGGATAACCGGGACGGCATAGGTTGAGAACTGCACGCCACGTTCTGTGTCAAATGCCCTTGCCGCCTTGACAAGCCCCTCACACCCGGCGGAATACAATTCCTCATAAGCAATTCCCCGATTCCGGAAACGATTGGCACACAGATGAACTAATCCCAGATGATCTTCCGGCGCAGGACGCTGCGGATTATTCTTCTGCATGGATCTGCCGGAGCTGACGGCGCATAATTAACGTTGTGCCATGATCCGGAGTGCTCCGGACACGCAGATCATCGGTAAATTCCTGCATAATCGCAAATCCCAGTCCTGCCCGTTCCTCCTCCGGCGCAGAGGTATATAACGGCTGCATTGCCTGGGGAATGTCCGGGATGCCGCAGCCTTTGTCTGAAATTTTTATGTAAAGCATTCTGTCCGGGAGCATTCTTAAACAGATGGACACGTTACCGGTAGCATTCCGGTAGCCGTGAACAATTGCATTTGTGACGGCTTCTGAAATGACAGTTCTTAAATCCGCTAATTCCTGTGCGGTGGGATCAGCCGGGATCAGGAATGCAGACAGCGCCGACCTCGCAAGCGCTTCATTGGCAGAAACTGCCGGGAATGTGCATTTAAATTCATTGATGACTTTCATAACTCAGCAACCTCCTCAGGCGAATGCATCTGAATCCGGGCAAGCCGTTCCATGCCGGCAAGACGCAGAACTCTTGCGATGTGCGGCGGTGGATTTCTCAGAATGATTTCGCCGCCCAAGGGCTGTAGAATCTTGTAGCGACCCATAATCAGCCCAATTCCGGAACTATCCATGAATGTGACATTCTGGAAATCCAGGATCAAGATGCGTGGCATATGGGCATAGATCGCCGTGTCAACTTCCGCACGGATTCCAGAAGCGTGATGATGATCAATTTCCCCGGTAAGCTCCACAGACAGTTGTGATTCCTGTAGGTCATAAGCAATCTGCATTGTAAAAAAAGCTCCTTTCTGGATTTTTAAAATTATAATTTATTATAGCATATCCGGCATGTCGGAAAAAGCAGAAAGAAAAGAAGTGATTTAAAAAATTTAAAAATAAAAAACTCTCAAAGAATCTGAATTATCTTTGAGAGTAAAAAAATTAAATTAAAAAATTTAAAATTTAGTAATTACAAATCCGTTCTCCGGTTAATTTTCCATTCCGAATACCTGTGATTTTCACCGGATGAATCTCTCCACGGAAATGCTCCCCCGGATTTGCAGGAATTTCCACAAGCATATAATTCTCTGCATGTCCGGTATGATAATCCGGATGCTTCTGCCGTTCCCACAGCACATGGAAGATTTTGCCGATACAGGATTTTAAATAATTTTCGTGGAGCTGTCCGGAAAGCTGACTGAGCTGTTCCGCACGGTTTTTCTTGATTGACTCCGGAATCTGTTCCGGCATTTCGGCAGCAGACGTCCCCGGTCTTGGCGAATACCGAAAAATGTGAATCTGACTGAACTGAATTTTTTTCACAAATTCCAGTGTTTCACAAAAATCCTGTTCTGTCTCGCCTGGAAACCCCGTCATCAGATCTGTTGTCACGGCACAGCCTGGAAATAATTCCCGGATTTTTAAAATTAATCTTTCATAGTCTGCACAAGTGTAATTCCAGTGCATCGCTTTTAAAATACGGTCACAGCCGCT
>CAMWWG010000232.1 GCA_947177935.1 uncultured Ruminococcus sp.
GAACTAATTCAGACCGTCAGTTTGATCTGGAAGTTTCTTTCCTGGTCAGAAAAGGACAGCTTTCTGAAATCATTGACAGATGTATCAAAATTCACGGAACGACAACAACTTCTGAAGTTCTGGATAAAATCAAAGCTTTAGGTTTCAGATATTCCACAAAATCCGGTATCACAACAGCCGTTTGTGATGCAACCATTCCGCCACAGAAAAAAGATATTTTAAAAGCCGCTGATGCCAAAATTGACGAAATCAACGACATGTTCGAGAACGGCTATATTTCTTCTCAGGAGAAATCACAGCTCGTTGTACAGACCTGGAATAAGGCCACGGACGATGTAACAGACGCACTTCAGAAGAATATGGATCCTTACAATCCCATTCAGATGATGGCGCATTCCGGTGCTCGTGGTTCCATTGCACAGCTCCGTCAGCTTGCAGGAATGCGTGGACTGATTGCCAATACTTCCGGTACGACGATTGAAATTCCGATCCGTGCGAATTATCGTGAGGGACTGAATATCCTGGAATATTTTATCTCCTCCCGTGGTGCACGTAAGGGCCTTGCCGACACAGCGCTCCGTACAGCGGACTCCGGTTATCTGACACGTCGTCTGGTAGACGTTTCTCAAGAAGTGATTGTCTGCGAACAGGACTGCGGCACAGAGAACGGCATTGAAGTCTATGAGATCCGCAACGGCACAGAGTTAATTGAACCCATGAAAGATCGTCTTGCAGGACGGTTCCTGTGTACAGACCTGCGTGACGCCGAAACGGGCGAGTTAATCATCAGCAAAGACAGACTTCTGACAGAAAAAGATGCTGAAAAAATTATTAAATTAGGCATTGAAAGAATCAAGATCCGTTCTGTTCTGAAATGCCGGGCAAAACAGGGCGTTTGTGCGAAATGTTACGGTGCAAACCTTGCCAATAATAATCTGGTTTCCGTTGGTGAAGCAATCGGCGTTATTGCGGCACAGTCCATTGGTGAACCCGGTACACAGTTAACCATGCGTACCTTTCATACCGGCGGTATTGCCTCCGGCGGTGAGGGCGGCGATATTACACAGGGTCTCCCTCGTGTAGAAGAATTGTTTGAAGCCAGAAAGCCCAAGAATGCTGCCATTATTGCAGGTATTGACGGCATTGTGCACCTGGAAGAGATCAAGAACGTCCGGACGCTTTTTATCCGGAATCAGGAAACCGGCGAGGAAATTTCAGAATCCATTCCGTATAATTATAAATACAGAAATATTCATGAGGGTTCTGTTGTCAAAAAGGGTGACAGACTCACAGAGGGCAATGTCTATCCATCCAGAATTCTGGAAGTGCTGGATACCTCGGCTGTGCAGGACTATATTATTATCGAAGTTCAGAAAGTTTATCGCTTACAGGGCGTAGATATTAATGACAAGCATATTGAAGTGATCGTCCGACAGATGCTCCGCAAAGTCCGAATTGAGGACGCCGGCAGTAGCAGTGAAATTCCGAATACAGAATATCTCCTTCCCGGAACGCTTGTAGAACGCAAGCACGTGAATGACATTAATGAGAAAATTCAGGCATTAATTGATGCTGGTCATACAGATATGACGCTGGTGGAAACTTCGGATGTATTGCAGGGCATCACAAAAGCGGCATCCAGTTCCGACAGTTTCTTATCTGCGGCATCGTTCCAGGAAACAACCAAAGCGCTCACAGATGCGGCAATTCGTGGCAAGATCGATCCGTTGCAGGGTCTGAAAGAAAATGTCATGATCGGCAAGCTGATCCCAGCCGGAACAGGCATGGAAATTTATAATAATGTACAGCTTGTCAGAGCTTCCAAAGCAGATTCTACCATAGAACACGCCGTACCTCTGCCGAGCATGATCTGAAAATTCCCATAAATTACGAAAAAGCAGCATGTTCAGAATTGTATCATGCTGCTTTTTGAATCGAAATTTAAAAAATTAAATAATTTTATAAAAATTTAATCAAAACAGAAAAGAGTGAAATGCTATGCAGATATCAAATTCAGCGGAAGAATCTCTTGTAAAAAAATTTAACAAAACAATCTGGCTTAAATTCCTGAAAGGCATCAAAGAATACCAGTTAATCCAGGCAGGTGACAAAATCGCTGTCTGCATCTCAGGCGGCAAAGACTCTATGCTGATGGCAAAATGTATGCAGAGAATACAGCGCTACAGCAAAATTCCGTTTGAAGTGGTATTTCTTGTTATGAATCCGGGGTATAACGAGAGAAACAAGCTGAAAATCCAGGAAAACGCCGAATTATTGGATATTCCGATTCAGGTGTTTGACGCAAGGATTTTCGATTATGTTGTGACCGTGGATCAGAATCCCTGTTATCTCTGTGCAAGAATGCGCCGGGGGCATCTGTATAAAACAGCGCAGGATCTTGGTTGCAACAAAATTGCTCTGGGACATCATTTCGACGATGTCATTGAAACAATTCTGATGGGCATGCTGTACGGTTCACAGATCCAGACCATGATGCCGAAAATCCACAGCGAAAACTTCAAGGGTATGCAACTGATCCGCCCGTTGTATCTCGTTCGGGAATCCGATATTATTGCCTGGAAAAATTACAACAATCTTGAATTTATTCAGTGTGCCTGCCGTTTCACAGAACATTATGAAATTGACCAGAACGGCGGAAA
>CAMWWG010000233.1 GCA_947177935.1 uncultured Ruminococcus sp.
TTATAATATTATATGAAATATAATATTATAAATTATTAAAAATCAGAAAGGAGATGTCTTGCATGTTCCCCATTAGTTCGGCGCTCCTGGATGCCCTCGTGCTTGCGCTAGTCGACCAGGAAGAAACTTATGGCTACAAGATCACGCAGGAAATTCAGGATGCTGTGAAAGTCTCAGAGTCTACGCTTTATCCGGTTCTCCGTAGATTGCAGAAAAACGGCGCACTTGAAACATTTGACCTTGCCTACCTGGGAAGAAACCGGCGCTACTACCGAATTACAGCATTAGGACAGGCGATGCTTGTCCAATACCGCAAAGACTGGGTCGAGCATAAATCACAGATTGAAAAAATTTTAGGAAAGGAGCAGGAATCATGACAATGGAATTATTTTTACAGGAATTAGAGAAAAATCTGCATGGTTTGAAATCGGAAGAACGTCAGAATGCGTTGGCTTATTACCGGGAATATCTGGAAGAGGCAGGGGATGCCGTAGAACAGGCACTTGAGAATCTTGGATCGCCGCAGTCTGTTGCGCAGAGAATTTTGTCAGAATCCGCAGGAATTTCCCTTGATTCGGAAATGATGGCGTATTTGGAACATCCGGAAAATTCGGGATCTCCGGATGCACGGGATATTCTTTTTGGTGTTAGTGTGATCCTGCTGACAAGTCCGTTCTGGCTGACGGCTGTATTTATATGGCTGATGATTGTTTTCACTCTGGCAATGATTGCGCTGACTTTTGCAGCATCCGCAATTCTTGCACCAGTGCAGGGGATTGTCTTTCTGACAAATCATCTGTTGGGAGATGGACTCTGGAACATCGGTGCAGGACTGCTCTGTGCCGGTGTTACAATGCTGATCTGGAAGCCTTGTCTGAACGGAATTGTAAAATCCAGTCAGTTTTCCTGGAAACAGACAGTTCATGTCTGCAAAAAATTATTCAGAAAGGAGAATCATATATAAATATGAGTATCAATATAAAATTTCCAAAAATTTACTGGTCAGTTAGTGCCGGGTTAATTCTGTCCGGAATCATCTGCATGACGGCGGGGGGTGTCCGTGCGGAATCAGATCGGAAAAAAAATCTGACACGGCAGGAAGAAGTATTTGAGGATATTTCTAAATTTGATATATCTCTTGCTGAGGGGACAATTTCTTTGGAGAAAGATCCGGAAATTAAAGAATGCAAGGTAGAAATTACCAGTATTTCTGATACGGTACAGCTCCAGTCCCAGGACGGGATATTACAGATCCGGGATAAAAGAAAGCAGGTTGTACAATTTATGTATTTCGGCTTTTTACATCCGGTTTCTACGGAAATTAAAATTACAGTCCCAGAACAGGAATATCAACAGGCAACTATAAAAATCAATACCGGGGATTGCTCTGTCTCTGGCTTGGAGATAGAAGAATTATGGATGGATTCCGATATTGGGAATTGCACTGTGACAGACTGCGAAATCCAGAAATTTAATTTGGAAACCAGTACCGGCGATATCGAACTGAAACGCTGTGAAATCCAGTCGCATTTTACACTGGATTCGGATGTCGGTAAAGTCCGTGCAGAAGATCTGTCCTGCGCCGGAGAGACAGCAATCAAGCTCGGTACAGGTGACTGCCAGATCGAAAATACGACATTTTCCGGAGCTGTCCAGGCAGAGAATGATGTCGGTTCTGTAAATCTCCGGAATATCACGCTTGACGGCAGTCTGCAACTGGATACAGGTACCGGAGATGTGTCTGTCTCGGTGAACGGTCGGGAAGAAGATTTTGCATTGAATTGTTCTTCTGATATTGGTTCTGTGACTGTGAATCAGCAGAAAACCGGCAACATCCGGAATAGTATTTCCAGTACAGATCAGAAGAAAAAATTAAGTATTACGACAGATGTCGGAGATATTGATCTGTATTTTCTTGGAAATTGATAATTTTTAAATTTTAATTTTATTATGATCCGGCAGTCTGACAGATTGCCGGATTTATTTTAAGATATGATTTTGTGATTTTGCATAATAATCATGTTGAAATTTAGATAATCAGTACAAAAATAGAAAAAGCACTTGATTTAGATCGCTAAAAATGTTATAATAAAAAAGAACTTTTTATTTCCGGAATTTCCGGCGTTTTCCCAGATTTCCGAAACTAAAAATAAAATACAGGAAAGAGAGTGAAAAGCATGATTTTATCAGGTGCAGAAATCATTGTAGAAACACTGATAGAACAGGGAGCAAAAACTGTCTTCGGCTATCCCGGCGGACAGGTGATTAATCTTTATGACGCATTGTATGAGTACAGCGACAGGATTGAACACATCCTCACAGCGCATGAACAGGGTGCGGCACATGCGGCGGACGGTTACGCACGGGCAAGCGGTGAGGTCGGCGTTGTCATTGCAACATCCGGACCAGGTGCGACAAATCTTGTCACAGGTCTTGCGACAGCTTATCTGGATTCCATTCCGATTGTGGCAATTACCGGAAACGTGCCGAATAGTCTGATCGGCAGAGATAGTTTCCAGGAAGTAGATATTACCGGCGTGACACTGCCGATTACAAAACATAATTTTCTGGTCAAATCTGTAGATCAGTTAGCGGACACCATCCGGGAGGCGTTTGCGATTGCGAAATCCGGTCGCCCTGGTCCCGTGCTTGTGGAT
>CAMWWG010000234.1 GCA_947177935.1 uncultured Ruminococcus sp.
GAATACAGCGAATTTTTACTGGCTCTGCACAGCAGTTTTGCACAGGCAGAGTCGGAATCGATCAGTAAAAATATATCGCTTGGTGTGCAGATGTCTTTCAAAGAAGGCAAAGTCCGGTACAATTACAAAATGTGGCTCGGCTACCGTAAAGGTGAGGATGGCAAACCCGAAATCATACCCGAAGAAGCCGAAATTGTCCGCCTGATATTCCGACTGTATCTTGATGGAATGTCTACACAGAGCATTTCAAACTACCTTGTAGAAAACAATATTTCCAATAAACAAGGAAAACCAGAATGGCGGCATGATATAATTCTCCGAATGCTGAAGAATGAAAAATATGCCGGAGATGCTCTGCTTCAGAAAACTTATACAGCTGACTGTCTTTCTCATAAAGTGATGAAAAATCACGGAGAACGTCCAATGTATTATGTATCAGACTGCCATCCGGCGATCATCGACAGAACAACATATAATCTGGTACAACAGGAAATGAAACGCAGAGCTGCCAAACGGCGGGTCAGCGACAAATGTGTGACCGAACAGGGAAAATATTCAAGCAAATATGCTTTAACGGAACTGCTTATTTGTTTAGAGTGCGGTACACCTTATCGCCGATGTACATGGAATATTCACGGCAGAAAGGC
Organism: uncultured Ruminococcus sp.; assembly: GCA_947177935.1. GTDB lineage: Bacteria > Bacillota > Clostridia > Oscillospirales > Ruminococcaceae > UBA3855. Next base: position 648 of record CAMWWG010000234.1, read on the forward strand.
AATCGTGTGGAGGTGTATCAGCCGACTCGACCACGGAAACCGATACTGCAAGAACTCACCAACGATTCATGAAGAACCGCTTCACAGGGGAATTATACAAGCCGTGAACGAATATCACAGCTGTGCAGACGAAATAGCAGATATACTGAGAGCCGGAACAGAATTCGTTTTGACCGGACAAATACATGGTGAAATTTTAGCGGCAGAGAAACGGCTTGCCGAGATAGACAATGCTAGACAGAGCATGATAGATCTGATTGTCAGCGGTGCAATCGGGAGTGATTCACTGGATGATGAATTCCGAAAACTGCATGATGAAGAAGAAACACTTCAGGAAACACTGAAAACGCTCAGGACACAGAATACTGCCAATGATGCAGTGCAGGAACAGCTTGATATGGCGATTTCAGAAATATCAGACGAGAATTTCAGAATGACAGAATTTGATGATGTGACGACACGGCACATTCTGGAATGTGTCAGAGTAATCGACAAAACACATATTCAGGTGGTTTTCAAGGGCGGTCATGAATCCAGAATAGAAATTGACAAAAAATAATTTTACATAACAGCTTGCTCCAGCAGGCTGTTTTCTATTGAGAGTGGTATGATGTTATGAGTAGCTTGAAAGCGACAGCTTGGCTGCATCGAGAAAATAACGTGAAATGAGAGAACGGCTAAAAGCACTCTGAGCTGCCCTATGTGAGCAGGCACAAGCCCCACAGGCAAGTCTTAAGGAAGAAATCGACAAACTATACCATGCCAAATAAAAAGCCCACAGAAACAATTCTGACGGCAATTTTACATACAAAGAAGAAATAATTGATTTCAGTATGAATATGTGATTGGAGTGGAGAAAATGGAAAAGAAATATTATATTGCTTATGGCAGTAATACCTATGCAGAACAAATGAAACGGCGGTGTCCGGATTCCAGACTGATCGGCACGGCAATGCTGGAAGGGTTTGAACTGGAATTCAGAGGAGCAGCAACCGTTGTTCCAAAGCATGGCGCACAGACTCCTGTGCTGCTATGGGAAATCTCAGAACTGGATGAGATTCGCCTTGATGTCTGTGAGGGAGTTCACAACAGAGTTTACCACAAGGAAACACAGGAAATCAAAATTGATGGAAAGAAAGTTTTCGGCATGATGTATGTAAAGAACGACGGTCAGATCAGTCCTCCCAAAGACGGCTATGCAAAGCGGATGTTTCAAGGTTATGAGCAAAATGGCATGGATGTACAGTATATTCATAATGCGATTCTGAAATCATTTCATGTACAAATGGATTCTGAAAAAGAAGAACAGGAAGAATCCGAAAGCATGAATTTCTCACAGAACTGAGGTGTGTGAATGATTTTTTACAGAGAATTTTTTATTAGACTGACACCGGAAATCCTGATGCGGCAGGACGAAAAAGGAAATGCAGATGTGTGTGATGGATTTCTGATTGAAATTCTGGACATACCGGATAGTCCTGTTCCTCTAGAAATCATCAGTGCGGCTACTGGATATGAACTATTGGAAAATTCCGAAAAGGAAGTAGCAGAGTTCGTCAAAGAATACCTTGATGATATAGCGGTTATTTACCGTTCATAGTTATGCAATTAAACGGAAAATAATTTTCTGCAAAAAAACATGAAATATAGCCATAAAATAATGTCATCTATTTTAGCGGAATAACATAATCTTCGATTTCATAGTCGCTGTCGATATCATCATAGCAACTGTTGCAGTAAGGCAGTCCATCGTGCCAGTTTACATCATTATCGTGAATGATATTGTTACAGTTTTCACATCTGCGGTAGCAGTCGTTGTAACAGTCGGCACAAAGACAGATGTTGTCATCGCTTTCTGCATCGTTGGAATAAACCGTATCACCGCAATGGTCGCAGATAATGCACTCCTCGTCCACGCATGACTCGCATAGCAAGTCTTCTCCTACCCATGTGCCGTAGTCGTCCTCGTCAAGAAAGTCACCGCAACAGGAGCAGATTCTTTTTTC
>CAMWWG010000235.1 GCA_947177935.1 uncultured Ruminococcus sp.
CCGCCATCCGAGACGCCTCGTCCATCTGTATGCCCCACGGAGAGGGATCGCCCAGGACTCTATCGCATTTGGCGAAACAATCCCCGGCGGCATCATCACGGGTTGTCCCCAAAATCCGGAATTTTGTATAATCCTGGACTTCTATCAGCATTGTATGTCCGCCGCTGACAACCAGACACAAATACGGCGGTTTCAATTCCGGATGTGCCAGGTAATTCGCCGCAATATGTCCCATAATGTGGTGCACCGGGATCAGAGGTTTTCCGGCGGCGAATGCCAATCCCTTTGCGAAATTCACACCGACAAGCAAAGCGCCGACTAATCCGGGCGTGTAAGTGACAGCAATCCCGTCCAGATCCTGAATCGTGATATTTGCCTGATCCAGAGCCTGTTGCGTGACAGAAAGAATATTCTCACAATGCCGCCGGGATGCCAATTCCGGAACGACGCCGCCGTATAACTGATGTTCCATTGCCTGTGACGCAATCACAGAAGATTTCAGGATTGTACAATTTTCCACAACACTTGCGGCTGTCTCATCACAGGAGCTTTCAATTCCTAATATTAGCATAATTTTCTCCATTATTTATATTATTTCTGATATTGCATTAAAACTGCATCTTCATCAGGATGCTGATAGAAATTTTTTCGGATGCCGACTGGAAAAAAACCAGATTTTTCATAGAGCCGGATTGCCGGCTGATTGGATCTGCGAACTTCCAGGAAAACAGTTTGAACACCGGATCTTTCCAGTTCCCGGAGCAGAAAATCCAGTAACAGAAAAGCAATCCCTCGCTGTCGAAAATCCGGATTCACTGCAATATTTGTCAGATCTGCCGTATCACAGATATACGACGCCGTCAGAAATCCGACTACCTGATTGCATTCGTTCCATCCTGCAATCACAAGACCATTTTCCCGTCGGACTTCCGAGAGAAAACTTTCATAACTCCAACTATCCGGAATACAGTCCCGGCACAATTCTGCACAGGCACGGAGCAGATCTGTATCTTGTTCTGACAGGATTTTTATCATGAAATTATCCTTTTGCATCATACCAGGTTTTCCCCCTGTTGACATCTGCAATCAGTGGCACGGATAATTTTACAGCGTTTGTCATTTCCTCATGCAGAATTTTTTCCGCCTGGTCGGCATCCTGTAAATTCACTTCAATAATTAATTCATCATGAACTTGCAGAAGTAATTTTGCATCCGGGAGTTCTCTTGCTAATCTGTCATGCACTCGAATCATGGCAAGCTTGATAATATCTGCCGCTGTTCCCTGCACAGGTGTATTCATTGCAATCCGCTTGCCGGAAGCCTGCACCTGTTTATTGGATGCCCTCAGCTCCGGCACATAGCGCTTTCTTTGGAACATCGTGCAGACATAACCGGATTTTGTTGCATCCCGAACGATCTGATCCAGGAATTTCGACACTTCCGGATAAGATCCCAGATAATCCCGGATATACTGTTCTGCTTCCTGCCGGGTGACATGAATATCTTTTGAGAGCGAAAAAGCACCCATTCCATAGAGAATACCAAAATTGATGGCTTTTGCGGCACTGCGCATTTCCGGCTGAACCAGCAATTCCGGAACATGAAAAATTTTCGCTGCTGTTGCCGTATGCACATCAAACCCGGAACGGAACGCCTCCTGCATGGCAGCGTCCTGGCTTAAATGTGCCATTAATCTCAATTCAATCTGACTGTAATCGGCATCAAGCAGGATATTCCCCTCGGCGGCTCTGAAAAACTTTCGCATCTGTCTGCCGAGTTTCGTCCGGACGGGAATGTTCTGCAAATTCGGTTCTGTAGAGGAAATCCGTCCTGTTCTGGTTTCCGTTTGTTTATAATTCGTGTGAATCCTGCCGTCCGGTTCGATTGTCTTCAGCAATCCGTCTACATAAGTAGACTGCAGTTTTGTATATTGACGATATTCCAGAATAGAATCAATGATTTCATGCTGAGGGCGCAGTTCTTCCAGGATTTCGGCATTTGTGGAATAACCGGTCTTTGTTTTCTTGATCACAGGAAGATTTAATTTTTCAAACAGAATCACACCTAATTGCTTCGGCGAGGCAATGTTAAATTTTTCACCGGCAAGCTGATAAATCTTGCTTTCTGCATTTAAAATCTTTTGTTTCAGATCTTCTCCGAATGCCCGGATGCCATCCGGATCCACCAGAATCCCGGCATGTTCCATGGATGCAAGAACTCTTGTCAAAGGCAACTCAATTGTCGTCCAGAGTTCCAGCAAATTTTCCTGTTTCAGCCGGGCAATGCCTTTTTCATAGAGTGCGGACAATGCCTGCACCGGTGCATATGTTCCGAGTTCTTTTCCAAAATAGGGTGTGCCAAGCTGTGCGCACAGCCCCGGAATCTGGTAATCATTCGCCGAAGGATTCAATAAATAACCCAGAATACTGGCATCAAACACCAGATTTTTTAATTCTCTTTGATGTTTCAGAGCAAACCGGTAATGGGCTTTGGCATCATCCGTGATTTTTTCAAGATCAGATTCCAGGAAATCCAGAATTTCAGAGACTTCCCGTGTTTTCATGATATAATTTTGATTAATATAAATTATTAATTCTCCGTCTGCTAATACATAACTCACAGGATTTTCGGATTGTCTGAGAAGATCCGGAT
>CAMWWG010000236.1 GCA_947177935.1 uncultured Ruminococcus sp.
ATGGCATTTTTTGGATTTTGATACATTTCAAAATAATTTTCAAAAACCTATGGACAAAATAAAAACTGTATGGGATACTATATTTAGATCAAGATCTAAATACTAAAATTATCCGGTATCCCGGTTATTTTTAAAATTAGTATTTAGATCATTATCTAAATATTATTCAGAAAGAAGTGATCCCATGAAAGATGTCTGGAATGCACTCGCTGATCCTACCAGAAGAGAAATCCTGACACTCCTGCAAAAAAAAGATCTCACTGCCGGAGAGATCTGTGCCAATTTCAACTTGTCTGGAGCGACAGTGTCCCATCATCTCAAAATCCTGCGTGAAGCGGAGCTGATTCTCGCTCAAAAGGAAAAACAAACTATTACTTATCGGCTGAATACAACAGTCTTTCAGGATTTCCTGAAAACAATTGTGCAGCTATTCGGTCAGTCTCAAGAGGAGGAAAATTATGAAACAGAATAAAATTAACGCAATATCCTGGATCATTGCAATTGTCAATATCATCATCAGCTTGCTGTATATTTTGCAGCTTCCGGAAATTGTCCCGGTGCATTTTGATCTGAACTGGGTCTGTGATAATATGAGTTCACGCTGGATCGGGATGTTTACGGCAATCCTGCCGTTGTTGTCGTGTATCGGATATCCTCTGATCTGGAAACATGCACAAGAAGGGAATGCCAGATATGCCGGGATTCTTCAGTTTGCCATGAACCTGTATTTTATTGTGATTCACTGGGATGTCCTATTTACGATGCGCTCCGGCGTGCAGATCGGGGATCAGCTGGACTCCGGTGTATTTGCCTGGATTCTCTTCGGGAGTGTCGGGATGTTGTATATTGTCATGGGGAATTACATGCCGGTGATTCAGCCGAACAGTCTCATGGGATTTCGACTGAAATGGACGCTCGAAAATGAGACCTGCTGGCGGATGACACACAGATTTGCCGGGAAGCTTTTGGTAACTTTTGGGATTTTTTATTTGCTTTTCTTGTTACCGGCAATGATTCTGGATTTATCGCTGTTATATGGCATCGTCCTGCTGTTTTTGATTGTCTGCATCCCTTGTGTTTCTGCTGCTTTTTACGCTTATCAGCACAGGAATGATAAAAATTTTTAAAAAATTTAAAATATTTGCTAAATTCTCCTGTATTTTGCCGATACAGGAGAATTATTTTGGGATATTTTCCTAATTGTAAGTATTTTCAAAATCAGGCTTGCAATTTCTGATTTTTTCTGCTATAATAAAATTAATCGGATTTCTGCACGGAATTTATAGTATATCTGTCGAAAACCAGACTATTTTGCACTTTGATTTTGTGAAATTTGCGAATAGCCAACCCGGACGGATTTATGCTATAATAGAAAGTGTCTGATACCCGGAGAATTTTTTATTTTTTAAATTTTAATTTTTAAATTTTTAAATCTTAACAAAGAAAGAAGCTGAAAGTATGCCAAAGTCAAAAGACGATGAGAAAAAACCTGGTATGGATCCCGAAGTCACAAGGGTTGTGCTGATTTTTCTGTTGCTGCTTGTGATTATTGCCCTGCTGGTTGCCGCATTTATGAGTCTGGGTGGCGCTGCATCCGACGACCCGGATCCCGATCATGTGATTCGGATTGAAATGATGACGGATGAAAACGGTGATCCGATCGCCACGGAAGCGCCGACGGAAGACCCCAATCACAATTCCCAGACAGATCCTATTCCGGATGAAATCCTGAATCCAACAGAGGAAGAAACGGCAGATCCTGGGCAGGATGTCCCGTCGATTGAAACGGACAATACAATTGCGCCGCCGGAACAGGAGACGGAAGAAATCCCGAAAATGACAGCAGGCAGTGACAGACCGGCAAGTACGACACCAGTGTACATTTCCACGGAATCGGAACTTGCCACACTTGCACCGCCGTTGACAACCGCCGGAGATGGGAACAATCCGACAACACTGACATCTACCGTTTCGGAAAACAATGCCGGGGACGGGGAAGCCGTTACAGTTAATTACACAGTTTCGTTGAGTGGGTCTGCCGGAATTTATTCTGAACCCGGTGGCAGTTCCAATGGTACAGTAGGTTCAAATGGTACATTTACGATCGTACAGGAAAAGACAGATTCTAGCGGCGTCAAATGGGGAAAGCTCAAATCAGGCGCAGGCTGGGTAAGATTAAATTAAAAAATTTTAAATGAAAATTAAAAATAAAATCCCTGTTGAATGCAAAATTCAAATTCAGCAGGGATTTTACTATGAATTTATAAATTTAATTTTGCAGCAGCGGCAGAATGAAAAATCCGAGTAACATAATGCAAGCCATTACCAGGACGAAAACACGCATAGCAGTGCTTTTTTTGGGTTTCAAGCAATCAGCTCCTTGCTATATTATGATATTATATATTATTTAATTTATTAAATTAATAAATGATCTGCGTTTCTGTCATTGTCTGATTCTGCGAAATCATGCCCGGATCGTCAGAAAATTCCGGTTCTGCTCCGGATTCCGGCGGCTGTTCCGGATTCTCAGAATTTTCCGTATTTTCTGGATTTTCTCTTGATGCGATTGTCTCCGTTTCAGTCGATCTGAGCGCATCCCACACACTTGTTGTCGCAACGGTTGTGACAAGCCGGGAGGCAAGGG
>CAMWWG010000237.1 GCA_947177935.1 uncultured Ruminococcus sp.
ACTAAAACAAAAGGAGAGTGCGAAACATGCACGAAATTCAAATTTTTAATCATGAAGAGTTCGGCGAGATCCGGACAATCGAAATTGACGGACAGATTTATTTTGTCGGTTCAGACATTGCTAAGGCTTTGGGCTATGCCAAACCAAGAAATGCAATCAAGAAATACGTTGAAAAAGAGGACGCCCTAAAATGGGGCATCCCTTCAAATGGCGGCGTTCAGCAAACAACAATCATCAATGAATCCGGCTTATACAGTCTGGTTCTCGCATCCAAACTTCCGGCGGCAAAAAAATTCAAGCACTGGGTGACTTCTGAAGTCCTCCCGGCAATCCGGAAAACCGGCTCATATAGCCCCAATCCCCCGAAACTCGAATACAACCCCTACATATACATTGAAAGTATCAATGTGGAAAAAATTATCAATCAAGGGGAAATCAGAATGGAACAGAAAAATAATTCATACAATCCGCAGGGCGTGAAACGAATCCACGTTTACAAGGACAAAGACGGAAAGCCACTTGCTGAAAAGCATATCACCAAACAACCAGACGGCAGTAAAAAATGTTTCTGGTATGCGATTGACCCTCAAACAGGTGCAAAAACATTTGGACTGAACGGAATGGAACTGCCCTTGTATCATGCCGACAGATTGCATAATCAGAATATTAATGGTGATGAAGAGACACCAATTTTCTTTGCCGAGGGTGAAAAAGATGTAGAAACGCTTGAAGAAATTTTTGAAGCAGTAGCAACCTGCACACCAAACGGCGGTACTGCGACAAGTTGGAAAGATTCTTACAATGATGATTTGAAAAAACGTCATCTTATTATTCTGACTGATAATGATGCTGTCGGCGAAAAGTACGGATTAACCATAGCAAGGAACACAGTTGGCTTTGCATCATCTATCAGAATCATTTCAGCAAAAGACATTTGGAGCGATTGCCCAGAAAAAGGCGATATTTCTGACATTGTACAAGCTCTCGGAGAAGATAAAGCAAGAGATTTACTATCTGATGCAATCGAAAAAGCAGAATACTATGCCAACTCAAATAATGTCGATATATCTGATTTTGAAGAATTGATAAAAGATAGTTCAGAAGTATTTCCAGAGCGAGAAATTGAATATTCCGTGATTCGTCTGTCAGAAGTACAACCCGAACCACAAGAGTTCTTATGGAATCCTTATCTCCCAATCGGAGAGCTGACAATCATGTATGCAGCCGGCGGAACAGGCAAATCCTTTGCGACTGTCGGAATTGCATCCGACATCACAACTGGACATACACTCCCCCGATGTGACAGTCAGCAGACGACAACCAGACCAGAAAAAGTCCTGTTTATTTCAGCAGAGGATAATGAAAGTGTGATCCTGAACCGAATGCAGGAAGCCGGAGGGAATCCCGATAATTGTTATGTCCTGAAAACACCCAGGACAAGAAAAGATCTGGATACAGAAAGTTTTCTCTTGCCACAGAATAAAGATGATACTGCAAGGATTCAGGCATTTGCGAATCTTCTGGGAAAAATTCAGCCGAAACTTGTCATTATTGACCCCTGGAGCGTCTATATAGGGGATGACAAGAATATGAATAAGGCAAATGATGTCAGAGGAGTAACAAGCGTTCTGACCGTACTTGCAAAAGAATATCATTGTGCAATTCTAGTTGTTGCTCATGTCAACAAAATGCCCCAGACAGAAAATGCCAACAATGCGGTTTCAGGCAGTACAGCATTGATTGATAGTTCACGTTCCGCCCTCTGCATCCGTTCGTTTGGAGCTAATTCTGACCGCCGTATTATCATTCAGACCAAGTCTAACTACCAGATGAAAGCAAAATCTGTATGCTACAGGATTATCAATCAAGGCGAAAACAGAACAGCACGTTTTGAATGGGATGGATTCAGCGACCTGACAGAGGATGATTTAACAAAATCTGCCCGTACTGGAAAAAGTTTGTCAGATATTGAAAATGATAACTCGGATGATGAAGAAAATAAAGAAACTGCTATTGAAGTTATCAAACGTTTATCTGTACACGGACAAAGAATCAATATTTCTTATGACCGTTTCAGAGAAGAACTTAGAGATGAATGTGGAGAAGATTTCTTACCACAAAAACCTACAAAATTTATGAACTCACTTATCTCCGATTTGAGAGCCTGTGGAATTGGTGTTGAATTAAAGAGGGTAAGAGGAATTTTAAAAGATGGTAGTAAAGATATAGAAACTAAAAGAGGGTTTGTTATTAGCAACATGACAGATGGTCATTTAATGGCATCTGCTATGCCGAAGTAAAATAACTAAATTATGACATATTTAAAAGTCGCTAATTTTCAGTTAGCGATTTTTTTGTGAACGTTGAACTCTCTTTAACAAACAACGTTCACAACGTTCACAACGTTCACAAACACAAAAAAAAGGCTATTTTTAGCCATCTTTTTTGTGAACGTTAAAAATAATACATTACCAGTAACGTTCACAACGTTCACAAGGAACGTTCACAGGAAAAGAAATAATTGTAATTTAAGATAGATTATCCGTACATAAATTTTTCTGAATGATTCCAATAATCACCAGAAGTAAAGCAGAATGTTTCTATCTCAAAAAATGGTAATCTATCATTGATTTTTTTGTAAA
>CAMWWG010000238.1 GCA_947177935.1 uncultured Ruminococcus sp.
ATCAATTAAGGGTTGATTGTTTTAGTTTATGGATTATCTGGATTCTGTGTTTTGCCATTCTGCGTTATCAGAATTTCTTCCTGAGTCTGCTTGTCACATTCCCATTTGTGGAAATTGGTCTGTTCTTCGGAATCGTCCCAAATCACGGCTTTGCCCTGTCCCTCGTGGCATTCTGGTTCACAATGATGGCAGTCCAGATGGCAAGTTCAGGCGTCACGCACAGCAGTAAAACTGGTTTCCTGAGACGAAAAAATGTGTTCTTCCCGGTGTCTTCCATGCGGTTCATGCTCCCTGAAACTATCGGTATTTCTGTATTGTGTATGGTATTAGCATTATTGCTTTTTTCAGAATGTATTCTGAAAATCACGGATTACACCCGTCCGGAACAGATTAAGACATGGCGGTCGGATTTTCAGGATTATGTCTCCTCTCTAGAATTTGCCAGTAAACTCCCCGGAAATTTCGGGGATTCTTCCGAGATCTATGACGAAAATCAGGAGCTGATCGAACTAGGCGCACTGGATGAAAGAATCTATCAGGATACACCTGTCACAAGCGTTTCTTTCTCGGACAATCCCCACAGCCGGATTTATCTCAAGTACCGGACAGGACACGTCTACACCGGAACCAATTGGACAATTCTGCCGGAAGATGTTTACAACCAAAATACCGGGATTTCCAGTATTTTCCGCAACTTTGAAAATCTGGATTATTATCCGGAGGAATTTTTATATGATACAGCGCCGGGATTACGAGAAATGAAACTGACATTCTCGGATGCGACAGAAGTGATTAAAAAATGTGTCCCCTATGGATTTCAGAAAAATGGCAAAATCACTTGTTATCAGGACATGATAACAACAGAAACGGACACCTATCTGATTAACAGCGGCGCAGATTATGAACTGATTTTCAGCAACCCGAATATGGTAACATCCGTCCGGATGGCAGATCTTTGGACATATTATACAGAAAAATATGGCAATTCTCAGATACTGAATGGTGCACTGGCATACCCGGACAAACAGATCTGGATGAAAAAAAATTATCAGACAGCAAGATCTTCTAAACGGATTCAGCAAGCCGGACTGTTAAGCGGCCAGTATTCGCAGTTTTTGATTGACCATGAAATAGCACTCCCGAATAATCAGGCAATGAAAACGATCCGCACTGTGTATGCCGATCTGTTCACGGATTTCGATGCCACAAGGGCAACACCGGCGGAGACAATCCAGAAATTGCAGGAAATCCGGAACAGGATCTGTCAGAGCGTATCTTATACGCTCTCTCCGGGAAAAACACCGGCGAATCAGGATCATGTGGCATATTTTTTACTGGAAAACATGCAAGGTTACTGTGAACACTATGCAACCGCCGGGACGATTCTTGCACGAATGGCAGGGATTCCGGCACGGTACTGTGAAGGCTACATGCTAGATTGTTCTCAGCCGGGGATTTTGCAGAAAACAGAATCAGAATCCGGCGAAATCAGCTTTGATGCCGAAATCCTGGACAGCAATGCCCATGCCTGGACTGAAATTTATCTGAATGGCATTGGCTGGATTCCCTTTGAATTCACATTCTCTTATTTTTCAGATTCTATGATAGCCATCACAGAAGTACCAGAATCAGAATTGGCAGAATCTACAGAATCTATGATGACTACAGCACCGGATTTTGCAGAAATCACGGAATTTTCCGAAAATTTATCTGAAAATTCTCTTGAAAACACATCCGGAGATCTTTCCGGGGATCTGACAGAAACAAATTTCAGGAAACTTTCCGGAAAATGGATTGTAATTTTATCTGTCCTGATTCTGGCAGCATTCTTCTGTCTGACAACACTGATTTTCCGGATTGCAAGATTACTGTCGCTCCGCAGACGTGCCGACGCATTTACACAGGATGACCTGAGAGCTGCATCACAGGCCGTTTACGCCTACTTGACAGAACTGCTCACAGAATGCGGTGTCCATGCACATTCTGTCACGATCGGTGCGCTGATCGAAGAATCGGAAGCATTATGCCATGAATTTATGAATTCCGAGCAATACAGTCTTTCCATTGCCATCCAGCTCGGCGCAAAACTGCGCTACAGTCCGCACCCGTTATCGAACGGCGAACGGCATTATCTGCAACATACAGCGGACGCACTGGCACAAGGCATGTATGAAAATGCAAAATTTCCAAGGCGCTTTTATCTCAGATGGCTGAGGCATTATTTATAATAATTATTAAATCTATCTACAGGAGGTTTCTTATGTTCAAAAAAATAAACCTGAAAAGTTTCTGGTACACAAATCTGTTTTCGATTCTCACACTGCTTGTTGGGATTCTGCTCACGGCTAAGCCGGATATCCTCACAAGCACCTGCAAAGTTTTTGGCGGCATCATGACACTGCTCGGCATCATTCTCCTGGCACTCTATTTCATCCCCAAGAAACGTTCCTCCGAAATGCGCAGTTATGGGATTACATTCCTGATCGCCGGAATCTTGCTTGCGATTATCCCCTCTCTGTTGAAATTTCTCATCCCGATTCTATTCGGCGGATGGATTCTGCTCAGCTCCCTGTCCGGCATCTATCGTAATTTCACATTTCGGGAAAGTGTCCCACATTGGTGGATCGGCTTTCTGCTC
>CAMWWG010000239.1 GCA_947177935.1 uncultured Ruminococcus sp.
CAAGTGACCTGTATCCGGATATGATGAATATCCATGATACTTCTGGCAATGGCAAGACCCAGTCCGTAACCATTCTTGCCCTTGTTATTTCTTGCCTTGTCGCCACGGTAAAATCTTTCAAAAATTTTATGCGTTTCTTCTTGGGAAATTTCACAGCCTGTATTATAAAATTCCAGAATTCTGTCATCTCCTCTTTGGAGAAGCGTGATTTTGATGGTACCGTGTTCATTGGAATATTTCATGGCATTGTCAATAAAAATTGCCGCAAGCTGCCGGATGTGCTGTTCACTTCCGTAATAAGATACATCCGGCTGAATGTCTAATTCCAGATTTTTTTCCAACTCAAATGCCTGACTCTCAAACGGGAGCGCCGTTGCTTCCACGGCATGACTCAGATTAAATTCTGCAAAACTGTATTCCTGTGTGGCATTATCCATCCTTGCAAGCCGAAGCAGACCGCCGACCAACTGACTCATCCGGTCAGTCTGTTCCTGCATGTAGCCGAGCCATTTATTTTCACCGATTTCATCCTTGAGAATATCGGCATTCGCCGTAAGAACGGCAAGCGGCGTTTTCAATTCATGCCCTGCATCGGAAACAAACTGCTTTTGCCGATCAAGTGCTGCCTGTACAGGTGCGGTGATTTTCCGGGAGAAGAAAACCAGGAATACAAACAGAATCAGCAACATCAGGACGCCGATCACTGCCGTTGTCCGGAAGAGATTGTTTAATAATCCTTGATCAGAACTTTTGTCTGTAATAACGACAAGCGTCCCATAGGATTTTTCTGTCTTATAATATTGTAACCAATTATACATGCCCTGCTGTCTGTCAATATCCAGAATCGTATCTAGGATTTCAGCGGCTTGTTCCCTGGTATAATCTTCTGTATTGCGCAAATCGAGAAAATTCCCGTCCGGATCTGCCATCAATGCAAAATGATCCAACATGATATTCACTTTCCATTTGTCCGGACGTGGTTCTGTCCAGGGATTCCGTTCCGGAAACGGTTCTTCTGGCAATTCCGGCAGATCGGCTTCTGCTGCCGTCGTGACCGGATCAGATTCTGTAATATCTATAGTATCTGTAATTCCTGTAGTTTCGGTAACTTCTGTAGATTCTGCAGACATCGTTCCGGATGCCTTTACGCTCTCCGTTTCTTCAATTGATTCTGAAAATTCCGGGATTTCCGGCAATTCCTGAAATTCCGGATTTTCTTCCGAGAGTTCCGATTCTGCAAAAACTGCCGGTTCTTCTGGAATTCTTTCTGATGCAGACTGTTCCGGCGGTGGAATAAATTCCTCCGGAAATGTGGAATCTTCCCAATCTGGCGAAATAGATTCCGGAGGATATTCCGGCATAGATTCCGAGGGGGATTCTTCTCGGTCATCAGGGACAAACGGCAATTTGTGAAACTCATCAAAATTATTTTCATCATCCGGAAAATTCTGCTCCGGTCTGTTCCCCGGATCATGACTGCCATCCGGTCGCTGTTGCTGCTGATGATCCGGTAGCCACGCAAGCGGTTTAATATTACTTATATCGTTGTTTAATTCGGAGTCTGAACCGGGTCTGAAATCCAATTCAGGCTTTTGAGACGGTTTCAGAATCGGTTCAGATTCTGCATTCAGCGTGTCATATCGGTCACTGTTGGCGATTTCCTCCAGTAATCCCATGGACTGCGATTGACTAACTGTCTTCATAATCATATTAATTGATCCAAGCATGATAATAAATATCATAATCAGAATTGCCATTGCTGTAGCGACAAATCGGATACGCATTTCTGTAATGACATCAGGTTTCAGGAGTTTTCTGACCCGGGACGGCGTTTTCTGAATAATTTTAGAATTGATTCCGGAATTAAATTTAGAATGAATTTTAATTTCAGAAATTTTTTTCAAGAATTATACCCCACTTTCCAGGAAATATCCCACGCCACGAGCTGTACGGATGGTGACCTGTGAACCGATGACGGATAATTTTTTCCGCAGGAAAGAGATATACACTTCAATATTGTTATACTCAATATCACTTTCGTAACCCCAGATTTTTTCAATGAAACGTTCCTTGGAGATCAACTGCCGGGGATTGGATATTAAAATTTCCATAATCTGATACTCTTTCAGGCTTAATTTGACAAATTCCCCCTCACAGCTTAAACTAAATGTACTCTTATTCAGTGCAATATCCCCATAAGTGAAAGCGTCCGTGATGACTTCCCCTTTGCGCCGGGTCAGTGCCCGGACTCTCGCTAATAATTCACCTGTGACAAACGGTTTCGTCAGAAAATCATCCGCACCGCTGTCCAGTCCTGTAATTTTATCTTCAATGTCGGATTTCGCCGTTAATAACAGGACAGGCGTGGAAATATGCTGTTTTCGGAGCGCTCTCAAAACGTCAAGACCGTTCATTTTCGGGAGCATAATATCCAGAAGAATACAGTCATACAGATCTGTCAGCGCATAGGATAAGCCGTCTTCTCCGTTATAGACAGCATCCACTAAATATTTATTTCGTTTTAAAATTTCACTCAGCGCCTCGGCAAGCGCTACTTCGTCCTCGACAACCAGAATTTTCATAAATGATTCACACTCCAAAATATAAAAAATAATTTTAAAATTAAAATTTCTG
>CAMWWG010000240.1 GCA_947177935.1 uncultured Ruminococcus sp.
GTCTAACTCTGTTTGCTATGTCAAGGACGGTCAGGCAATCGGCATTGGTGCAGGACAGCAGTCCAGAATCCATTGCACGAGACTTGCCGGACAGAAAGCGGATAACTGGTGGCTTCGTCAGTCTCCGCAGGTACTTGGCTTGCAGTTTGTGGATGGCATCCGCCGTGCGGATCGTGACAATGCGATTGATGTTTATATTGGCGATGAGTACGAAGATGTACTCCGTGAGGGCGAATGGCAGAAGATTTTCAAAGTCAAGCCGGAAGTGTTCACAGTCGAGGAGAAAAAAGCATGGCTTGCACAGAATACAGATGTTTGTCTGGGATCTGACGCATTCTTCCCGTTCGGCGATAATATCGAAAGAGCAAAAAAATCTGGCGTTGCCTATATCGCTGAGCCGGGCGGTTCAATCCGTGATGATAATGTGATTGAGACTTGCAACAAGTACAACATTGCAATGGCATTCACAGGCATCCGGTTATTCCATCATTAATTATAATTATGATACAAAAAGATAAGTCTATCCGGGGTATGGCGGTTGCTGCCGCTGTACTCTCCGGATGTAATATGCTGTTAAACTGGCTGGTTGTGTTGTTCCCACGGATGATTGTCCCGTTATTCCTGCATACAGAACTGGAGAGCTATTCTTTCGGAGCTATATTGCCGTTTCTGTTGATAAAGGCAACGCTTCCGGTGATGCTGTTCATCATTGCACTTGTCAACATAAAATCTGATACATTCCAGGAACAGCGAGGAATTGGGACAGCCGTTGCAATCGGGGTCTGTTGGGTTCTTGTTACAATTCTGGATTCTTGGCTCGGCAATTTTTGTATGACTATGTGTGTCAATTATGGATCTGATAAAATTGCTTTATGTAATATTGTCAATATGGTACATTCATTCTCCGGATTTCTGGGGATGATTGCAAGATTTTTGCTGATTAGTATTGCGTCTATTGAGATTTATGTGACAAATAAAAATTTATCAGAAACAAAACAGGATTATCATAATTATTAAAAATTATAAAAATTACTAAAAAAGGAGGTTTTTATCATGAAAATTCTAATAGTCGGTGGTGGCGGTCGGGAACATGCCATTATCATGAAATTAGCCGAGAGTCCCAAGGCAACGGAGCTGTACTGCGCTCCTGGAAATGGGGGAATTTCTCGTTATGCAAAGTGCTTTGATGTGAAAGCAACGGACATCCCCGGTATGGTGGAACTGGCAAAACAATTACAGCCGGATCTGGTTGTTGTTGCTCCGGATGATCCGCTAGTCTTGGGCATGGTGGATGCGATGCAGGCGGAGGGATTCAAGACATTCGGACCAAAAGCCAACGCTGCAATCATTGAGGGAAGTAAAATTTTCTCCAAAGAATTAATGAAAAAATACCAGATTCCGACCGGAGCTTACGAAGTATTCACAGATAGTGAATCTGCGATTGCCTATATTAAAAATCAGAATTCTTATCCGACTGTCATTAAAGCCGACGGATTAGCATTAGGCAAGGGCGTTATCCTGGCGCAGAATGAAGAAGAAGCTATTTCTGCTATTCGGGAAATGATTGATGATAAGAAATTCGGTGAAAGCAGTTCCCGGATCGTGATTGAAGAATTTTTGACAGGTCCGGAGGTGTCTGTGCTGTCATTCACGGATGGAAAGACAGTGATTCCCATGATTTCCTCCATGGATCACAAGAGAGCACTGGACAATGATGAGGGTTTGAACACCGGCGGCATGGGAACAGTTGCACCCAATCCTTATTATACGGAAGAAATTGCACAGGAATGTATGACAAAAATTTTCCAGCCTACAATTGAAGCGATGCAGAAAGAGGGAAGACCGTTTACAGGATGCCTGTATTTCGGTTTGATGCTGACGGAAAACGGTGCAAAAGTAATTGAATACAATTGCAGATTCGGCGATCCGGAAACACAGGTAGTATTGCCGTTATTGGATACGGATCTGGTGGATATTATGCTTGCTGTCTATGATGGCACACTTGCGGAATTGCTAGTCAACTGGAAGAAAGAAAATGCTGCCTGTGTTGTTCTGGCAAGTGGTGGTTATCCGGTCAAATATGAAAGTGGCAAAGTCATTTCCGGACTGGACGAAAAAGGACAGGTCAGCAATGCATTTGTGTATCATGCAGGAACAAAATTTGAAGAAAATCAATTTTTGACTGCCGGCGGCAGAGTGCTTGGTGTCACAGCGACAGCGGATACACTGGAACAGGCTCTTGCACAGGCTTATCAGAGTGCGGAACAGATCACATTCGATAAAATACATTACCGTCATGACATCGGACAGCGTGCGCTTCGTGCAAAACAGGGGTGATGCCTTGTGCATCCAAAACTGAAACGTTGTTTTATCTGCGGACAATATGCGAATATTTTATTTTTAATATTCACGGTTTTTTCGGCTGTGTATTACTGGTCGATCCGGCGGCATAATCTCGAGATCGTCCCATTGGAAATTGCGGCATATACTGTCGAGACAGGTGGCTTCGTATTCATGCTGTTTTCATTGATCAATTTCTGCAAGATTGTCCGGGAACGAAAAATTATGAAAGGTGCCATGCTGATTTATCTGATTACGGAAGTGATTATTATGATTATGGATTTTAATGCCGAT
>CAMWWG010000241.1 GCA_947177935.1 uncultured Ruminococcus sp.
TAGTAATAACTACCTGTTGCTTTCATTATATTTTGTATTTTTTTATTTAAAATTTAAAATAAATTTAAAATTCTGAATATACCCAAATTTTCATCCGAAGGAGATAACAACGTGAATAAAAACGAAACCAGACAGAAAATTCTGATTGTCGATGATTCTGCTATGAATCGTGACATGTTGATTGACATGCTTGAAGATGATTTTGAAATTCTTGAGGCATGCAACGGCGCTGAGGCAATTCAGATGATTCATGATTATGGCACAAACCTGGATCTGATGCTGCTGGATATTGTCATGCCTGAAATCAACGGCTTTGAAGTCCTGGCAGTAATGAAAGCAAGCAATATCCTGGAGGATGTTCCCGTCATCATGATTTCTTCTGAAAATCAGCCGTCCGATATTGAACGTGCCTATGAAATGGGCGTGACTGATTACATCAACCGTCCGTTCAATGTCTCCATTGTCCGCCGCAGAGTCATGAACACCCTGCACCTTCATGCCAAGCAGAAGAAATTAAACCAGGTGATCATGAACCTGGTCTACGAAAAAGAGAAAAACAACAGCATGTTAATCAACATTTTGAGTCATATCGTTGAATTCCGGAATGGTGAAAGTGGTCTGCACGTCTTGCATATTTCGTCAATTACAGATATTCTGTTACAGCATTTAGTTCAGAAGACAGATCAGTATCATCTGACACAGAGCGATATTTCCCTGATTACAATCGGATCTGCTCTGCACGATATCGGCAAAATCAGCATTCCAGGTTCCATTCTGAACAAACCCGGCAGGCTGACAAATGAAGAATTTGACCGGATGAAGACACACACCGTCATGGGCGAATCTATGCTGAAAGAAATCCCGATGTATCAGAATGAACCGCTTGTGAAAGTTGCCCGTGAAATCTGCCGCTGGCATCATGAACGCTACGACGGAAGAGGGTATCCCGACGGACTCAAAGGCGAGGAAATCCCGATTGCCGCACAGGTTGTTTCCGTTGCGGATGTTTATGATGCCCTGACAAGCGAACGGTGTTATAAAAAGGCATTTTCGCACGAAAAGGCGCTCCAGATGATTCTCAATGGCGAATGCGGCAAATTCAGCAATTTATTGCTGGAATGCTTACAGGAGACGCATGAAGCAATTATAGAAGAACTTAGTGTCCAGTCCACAGTGGGAGTTCATGAAAAGAAACTGCAGGATCTTGTAGACGAATTCACACAATTCCATGAATTTGAAGGTCTGATCCGACCAGTAAAAGAAATGATTAAAGAACAGAGAAAATTAAAATTCTACTCGTCAACAGCAGAAGAATTGCAGTTTGATTACGATGCACGAACATCCGTCATGGTAATTTCAACGTGGGGTGCTGAGCTGCTCGGTTTGGATTCTACAGTTTATAATGCGAAAGAAAAATATTCCGGATTTATATCAGAATCCTGCAATGAACAGCTCCGGGCGATGTTTCTCAGTACAGATTCTACAAATCCGGATGTCAGAACGGCGATAGAAATTAGGATTCAAGGGCAACCGTATGCCGGGGAACTGATTGCAAGGGTGTTGTGGTCTGAAGACGACAACCCGGAATATCTAGGTACAGTAGGAAAAGTTGTGCATCTGAAAAAATTATCATAAATTATAAATAATAATTAAATTTAAATCCAGAAAGGAAGCCTCACACTATGAGTCTACAGGAATGCTATCGGGAACTTGGCGGCGATTACGGGGATGTTATGCAGAGACTCCCCAGTGAAACAATGGTGAAAAAATTCGTCCTGAAATTCATGAATGACAAAAGTTTCGAAAATCTCTGCAATGCGATGAACCAAGGAGACTATAAACAGGCATTCATCGCTGCGCACACGCTCAAGGGAATCTGTCAAAATTTGTCTTTCACAATGCTTTACCATTCCAGTGTGAAACTGTCGGACGCTCTGCGGGAAAAAACGCAGGATATTGAAACTGCTAAGAAGTTTTTCCTGCTTGTGGTGGAAGACTATCGCACAACGGCAAACGCCATCCGGAAATTTGAGAGCGAAAATTAGATATAATTAAAATTATAATGAAAAATCCCTTGCTACGGCGGCAAGGGATTTTCATTTAGTTTATTTCGGGTCTGATCCGGTTGCAGAATTTTGTCCTGATCTGTCAAGTTCTCTCTGAAGAACGTAAAACAGCGTGTTCACATCAATGGGTTTTGCAATGTGTGCATTCATGCCGCATTCTTTCGCTTTTGCCACATCCTCAGCGAATGCGTCCGCTGTCATGGCAATGATCGGAAGATCCCGATCTTCCCGGTCAAGTTTCCGGATTTCCCTGGTGGCGTCGTGTCCGTTCAGTACTGGCATCCGCACATCCATCAGAATCGCACTGTAATAGTTTGGTGCTGAAGCGGAGAATTTTTCCACACAGAGTCTGCCGTTCTCTACCGTATCCACTTGTAGCCCGACATCTTCCAAAATCGCAACGGCAATTTCTGTATTAAGTTCATTATCTTCTGCCAATAAAATCTTTTCGCCGTGGAATTTCACTTCCTGCTTTTTTGTCTCAACAGGTTTCATTGTCGGATTCCTATAGCAATTAATTCCCGAATACAATGTAGATTTGAACAGCGGCTTACAGAT
>CAMWWG010000242.1 GCA_947177935.1 uncultured Ruminococcus sp.
GACCTGGGTACAGCAAATACGCTTGTCTATCTGCGTGGGAAAGGAATTGTCCTGCGTGAACCGTCCGTTGTGGCGGTCAACACCCGAACGGAAAAAGCTCGTTATGTCGGCAAGGATGCCAAACAGATCATCGGACGGACGCCCGGTTCCATTGTTGCCGTCAGACCGCTCCGGGAGGGCGTCATTGCAGATTTTGATCTGGCTGTTACCATGCTCCAGGAATTTATCCGCAAAGCGCTGAAAGGACATATTTTTACAAAAGCAAGAGTGATTATCTGCATTCCGTCCGGTGTGACTTCCGTGGAACGGAATGCCGTCCGGGAAGCCGCCGAGAGTGCGGGCGTCCGGCAGGTGTTTATCATTGAAGAACCCATGGCGGCGGCAATTGGTGCAGGTCTTCCCACGACAGAACCCACAGGGAGCATGATTGTGGATATCGGCGGCGGCACAAGCGAAGTCGCTGTTGTCTCCATGGGAGGCATTGTCAGTTCCCAATCTGTCAAATGTGCCGGGGATGCGTTTGATACGGCGATTATGAATTTTATCAAGAAAAAATACAATTTATTGATTGGTGAACGGACAGCAGAACATGTCAAATTAACAATTGGTTCAGCGTTCCCGGATGAAACAGAAGATTCTATGGAAATCAAGGGCAGAAATCTGCTGAACGGTTTGCCGGAGAATGTCACAGTTTCTTCAGCGGAAATCCGGGATGCGATGATCGAACCATTATCCAGGATTCTGGATGCCATCAAGTCGACCCTGGAAAAAACGCCGCCGGAACTCTCTGCGGATATTATTGACCAGGGGATTACGCTTGCCGGAGGCGGTGCATTATTGAAGGGACTTGACAAGCTCATCAGCCGGGAAACAGGAATCCCGGTTTATATTGCGGAATATCCGCTTGACTGTGTCGCTGAGGGTGCAGGGAAAGTCCTGGAGAATATGGAAAAATATCAGGATACCCTTGTCGAATATCTGAAATATTATGAAAAATAAATGCAACAGAAATCCGGGTGAAAGTAAATTATGATTCATTTTTTCAAAAGTATCCGGTTCAGGATCATGCTTTGTCTGCTTGCGCTCCTGACCGGGATCATGCTCTATGCCGTGTTCATCGGAGGGTATACCATCAGTGCCGTGGGTCTGTTCAAGACCATTACGGCACCATTGCAGAATTTATCCAATGCGATTTCTGAACGTGTGGAATATGGGCTGGATTTATATCGCAATGCAGAAAATTATTATCAGGAAAACAGGGAACTGCGGCAGGAGATCAATAAAATTCACACACAGCTTGCGGATTATGAAGAAACGAAAGCGGAATTGGAACGGCTGGAGGCTTTTATCGGCATTAAAGAGAAACACAGTGATTATTCGATGACAGCGCCGTTTGATGTGATCGGTTATGTGACAAATGATATTTATTTGTCATTTATGATTGACGGCGGATCGGAAGATGGCATTAGTTTGTATGATACGGTTGTGAGTGATCTGGGGCTTGTCGGTGTGATTACAGAACTGAGTGAGCATGTTTCGACTGTTACAACGATTCTGTCGCCGGAGCTGTCCGTGGCGGCGTGTACCAGTTCTTCCCGAGAAAAGGGTGTCCTGACCGGGAGCGTGGCGCTTGCGTCAGAGGGACTTTGCAAACTGGAATATCTTGAAAAAGATACGGATCTGAAAAAAGAAAAGATTATTCTGACAACAGGAGAAAACGGCTTATTTCCGGGCGGTTATGTCATCGGTTATGTCAAGGATGTGGCAATGGATGATACAGGACTGACGGCGTATGCATCCATAGAACCGGCATCAGATCTGAAAAATCTCAGCATGGTGGTTGTGATTACAGATTTCAACGGAAAGGCGGAACATACAGATGCAGAATCGTAAACATCGGAAAAGGAGTTATGCTGTTTTGCAGACAATTCAGTGGGTCTTGTTTGCAGGACTGATTCTGCTGTGCTATTTGTTTGAGACATCCGGGAGTTATCACAAGCCGCTTGTGCTGATTCCGGCTGCGTTGTGTATTGCATCCCATACAGGAGAAATCCAGGCAATGACGGTCGGCGCTGTCTGCGGATTGCTGCTGGATCTGGCATGTGGGAAATTACCGGGCTGTAATGCCATATTATTAGTGATTTCCTGCGTAATAGTGTCGTTATTATATCGTTATTTGTTAAAACAAAAATTACTGAACATGCTGTTTTTGCTTACCATCTGTGTCGTTTTGCAGGGATTTTTAGATTATGTATTTTATTATGCGATCTGGAATTATCCGGATGTGGAGCTGATTTTGAAAAATGTTATTATTCCTTGCGGTATTATGACGATTGTTTCCGGGATTGTGTTTTATTTTGTGGTGAAAAAAATTGCAGAGTCCTGCCAGAGCCATAGAATTCAGAAATTGGAAAAGATGAATCCGTTTTCAGATCTGGATTAAAATTATGATTTGTTATTATTAAGGACTATAGTTATGATGAGAGATACTTTGGATTATGTCAAAATTCTGCTTTCTGTGCTGCTTGTTCTGGCATGTACCAGCTTTTGTGCTGTCCGGCTGATGAAAATTCAGGTCGTGGAATCTCAGAATTATCAGAAAGATGTTTCTACAC
>CAMWWG010000243.1 GCA_947177935.1 uncultured Ruminococcus sp.
ATCATATGATCCACACGCTCACCGCCACAAGTGCCGTATACATGAAATTCCGTACAATGCAGCTCCGTTATGGCATACTGTACTGCAAACCAGGTATCGGAAACATCTTTCTCGACCGGCAGCCGGATAATTCCGGCATGATCTGGCAATTTATCCGGATTCTGACAGGAATCGAAATCGCCGACGATCCTATCCGGGATAATCCCCTGCGCCTGGGCATGATGATAACCACAGTCCGCACAGATGACAAACGCATTCTCCGGGATTTCTATTTTCTCATGCACCTCACCGCCGGCAATCACCACACAGGATTTTTTTAAATTTATCATAATTCCCACTCCCTGATCTGTTTCGCTTCTTCATACATCGCACAATAACTCTCATGACGGCTTGCGGGGATTTTCCCATCCCGGACAGCCTCCAGAACGGCACAACCTTTTTCACAGGTATGTGAACAGTCATGGAATCTGCACTGTCCCTGATAAGCCGAAAATTCCACAAAACAATCTGCTAATTCTTCTTTCCGGATGACTGCATAACGCATCGTTTCAAACGTCGAAAAACCTGGTGTATCTGCGATATAACCGCCGTCTTGGAGCGCATATAACTGCGCCTGCCGGGTAGTATGCCTGCCCCTGCCAAGTTTCTGACTGATCTCTCCCGTCGGAATTCTGAAATTCTCATCCAGTGCATTCAGGAGCGTGGATTTGCCTGCACCGGAATTTCCAGTCAGCGCACTGATCTTTCCCCGGAACGCATTCCGAGCAAGTGCAAGCGTTTCCGGGTTCTGATAATCTACCACAAGCACCGGAATTTCGATAGACTGGTATAACTTCAGAATTTCTTCACAGGATGCAAGATCAATTTTTGTTAATAACAACAATGGCTGAATTTGTTTATATAATGAAACAGCAATAAATTTATCCAGTAATCTTAGATTCGGCTGCGGTTCACACATGGAAACAACGAAGCATAACTGATCCAGATTAGCAAGAGGCGGACGGATAATTTCGTTTTTTCTGGGGAGCAATTCGGAAATCACGCCATTCTTTACCCGAACAAAATCGCCGGTATATAATTCCCTGCCCTTTCTGTTCAGGATGCCCCTTGCCGAACATTCCTGGATAAGACCATCAGGGAACACTACAGTATAGTGTCCCCTGACGGATTTTAAAATCATACAAGCTCCCTCTGGAAAATTTGCCATAGATCCTTATCAGGCTGCCGGAGCAGTAGCAGGTGCATCTTCCGTCGGTATATTTCCGGGATCTGCATCTGTCGGAGTTTCCGAATTTTCCGGAGTTTCCGGCGGATCTGTCGGATCTTCCGGCTGCGGATCCTCGACAATCGGATCGGGTGCTGTCTGAATAATCGGATCTGTCATAGGCTGCGGATCCTCGACAATCGGATCCGGAACAGTAACGATTTCTGTAACCGGTTCCGTCGGGTAATTAATACCGCCGACTGCCTCGAATGCGCCCTTGACATTTTCACGGACTGCGCTGTAATTCTGATTTGTGAAATCAAAATTATACACACCAAGTTCTTCCTGCTGATTGGTTGCATAGTTGCTCAGGCTGACAAAGATCTGCTGAACGCCCGTGCTCTCCACAGGGATATTCACAGAACTGCCGGAGAATGCAGCATTGATGATACTGCTGGATGCAATTGTCGTACCGTTGCTGTCAATGAAGTCAAGCACGAAACGTCCCGTTGCGTTCTCAGGGAGTGTCAATGCGAATGTCACAACGCCTGTCGGGTCTTGTCCGTTACTGTAAGTGAGTGTAATCTCCGTGCCGGGCTCAACAATCTGACCGGGTTCAATGCTCTGCGCAATGACAATATTTTCATCTTCTGTAGAAGGAGATTCTATTTTATTCACTTTCAGTCCATAATAATCGCAGAACATTTCAGCTTCTTCAATTGTTTTGCCGACCTGATTCTGCACTTCAATCGTGCTGTTTTCAATGCCCTTGCTAATATACATGATGACCGTAGAACCGGCTTCTGCCTCTTCGCCTGCAGCGGGTTCTGTCCGGATCACCATGGAAGTTTCTACGCCCTCGGAACTGATTTCGTATTTCTGATCGATGACAAAACCTTCCTGTTCGAGCATTTTCTTTGCCATTTCATAATGATAATTCTTAACATTGGGAACTTCAATCATGCTAATGCCAAGGCTGACATTGACATAGACTGTCTGACCGGTGGAAATCGTATCGCCGACTGCAATATCCTGGAAATAAATCACGTCTTTCTCATAAGTGGAATTTTCAGTTTCGTTGATCTGAATATCCAGATACGTGTAAGAGTCCTTAGCCTCGTAGTAATCCATGCCGACAAGATTAGGCATTTCATATTTGGTAGATTGTTGCGGATCATTGATAACGTCCTTGACAAGCCACAGAATGAAGAATACTGCAACCACGATAAAGGCGATTGTCACGGCAGTCATGACAGGAATAAACAAAGAGCGAGATGCTTCCTCTTCTTCATCGTCATCGTCGGCGTCATCATCATCTTCTTTTTCGTCATCATCGTCGCCGTCACCGTCATATTCGTCATATTCTTCGACATCTTCTTCCGGATCTTCCACATAAACAGCGTCCGC
>CAMWWG010000244.1 GCA_947177935.1 uncultured Ruminococcus sp.
GTTGAGATTTCCGGCTTTTATCCCCTGATTGATTTTTGCAATTGTATCTTCACAACGTTCTGTATAACTCCCGGTTTTCGGGACTTGTATCATTTGCTCTGTCCCGGTATCATCCAGAAATGTGATCTCTACTGTGTCAGCTCCTACACCTGCGCCATAGATCATGTGATAGAAATTTTCATTGTCTGCATCCGGATAAGATAAAAAATCTGTGACAACTGCCTGATCGGCAATCTGCTCCGGTGTCATGCCATCCCAGAAAAGTATTTCCGTTCCCTCATGAATGCCGTTCTTTGCCGGAATGCTGTCCGCTTCGACGTTCACGGCAACTGTTTTGCCGTCAGAAAGTGTCATTATGGATAAGCCGTAATCATTGCCGTAAACGGCATTTTTGGCTGAATCAATCAGTTTTTCGTCATCCAATGTAAAGCTCGTGTGTCCATCATAAAATTCTGCACAGAATGCCTGCCATGCAATGAAATTGGCAACGGCATCCTGATTTTTCATCGCCTCCCGGAATTCCGGTCGATATTTCTGATATAATGCGTTCCAGTCAATCCCCTTGTGATCTGCCAGGACGTACCGTTTCTGCATCTGTGCAAAACCAGTTTCAAAGTCTGCCAGATAATCCATCTCCCTGTAACCCGGATTGAAAAGACAAACCGGGAATGCCGTCAATGCGAGAACGGCACTGGTGACGGCAATCTTTTTCCGGAATGCTTTTTGCTCTTTGAAAAATCCAGCTAATAACAGAACGGCACTGCCATAAACAGGGATCATGGAAGTTTCAAAATCTGCAACCAGAATAAAAACAACACAGAGCAATCCCGGAATCAGATAACATAACCGCCATTTCGGACTGACCACTTTTTCGCTGTAATCCGGCAGTAAAAATAATAATACAGCACACAGAAATCCGAGCAGTAATAGTATCACATCAAGATAAATCATAAAAAATTCTCCTCAAAAATTTTCTCGTTTCCTGTTTTTAATGGATATCATCTTTGCGGAAGAAGTAATTGCCTAATAGCAATGCAAGGATACCGCCAGCAAGCGAAAAAATCACCGTCCCGGCAATGTCCGTCCCGGCGAGTGACGCATCATAAGTAGATAAGATATGCTCCTGTGGATCAAAGACGATATATTTCTCGATCCGGCAGAGTAGATTGATATTAGAAATTCCAATCAGCGGCGTACACTGGTCAAGCATTCCCAGAGAGCTGAGCATGATCGTACCACCGCCGACGATTGCCGGCAAATAAGGATTCCTGGAAATAAACGCAAGAAATACAGCTTCACAGATCATGCGAATCATGGGGAATGCTACTAACAGAATCCGGTTTACAGCATCTGCAACCGACATCTGTTCGCCCCATCCGTAATATAATCCTGCTGCCACAACCGGAACGACTACCAGAAGCATCCCGGAAAGAATCCCCAGTATCAGAGATAAAATAACCCTGCTGCAATAAATTTCGCTCCGGGTGTGTCCTGCCATGATTTCATAATTCTGCGTCTTATCTGTAAAATCCGCTGCACAGATCTGTCCTGCCAGGAGAAATACAAAACTCACAGGGAGCAACATAATCATTGTGCTGTTTTCCGCAAAAAACATACATCCCGTGACTTGTACATCATAAATACCCTGTGTTTCCATTCCTAGTGCAAATGTCAGGACGGTGACAATCTGAAATGCCAGACAGGCAAGTAATTCCCTCCAGATTGTTTGCTCATGCCGGAGCTGAAATAACTGGGAACGAATTAGATTATTAATATTTTTCATGATAATCCCCTCCCCTATCTCAGATCGGATTTCCGGAAAACCACAGAGCCAATCACAAGACAGGCTGCTCCGATCAGAACAGAACTCAGGATTGTTGTAAGGATTACCGGCGTTGTCAGTGCCATATCAATCACCATGACATCCTCGCCGTTGACATATCCCATATGATAATTGGAAAAATCAAATAATGCGATCAGGTTAGGCAATGCTAGAAACAGCATAGATTGATATCCCAGACTTGTCATTATCATATTTATCATGATAACAAATTCACCTAGCATACAACTGATAATCGCCGCAATCAGATAATTTTTCAGCAGGAAAGTCAGCAGTACGATTTCTGAAATAAACTGTATGATTGGAAAAATTGCCAGTGCAAAACATAATACAGCCGATCCAGGGTCAATACTTGCCTCCCACCCGTAAATCATTGTGACAACCAGAATCGGCAGAACTGTGAATATGATACAGCTGGTCAAACACCATAGCAGACTGGCACAGACTTTTGCCCAGTATACCTGATTCCGGGTGTGTCCTGCAAGGATTTCATAATTCAATGTTTTGTCCATAAAATCCCATCCGCAGATTCTCGTGGTCAGCATGGAGATCAGTATCATGAACAAGATCGGATATGCCATACCAACAGTTGCTAAAAACTCACTGCCCGTAACGCTGCTGAAATTCACATCCGAAATAATGATAATCCCTGAAATGATACCAGCAATCAAAAACAGAACGATCACAAATAAATCATGCCGCATCTGATAATGAATCGCCTTTAACAGATTACGCATTCTGCAT
>CAMWWG010000245.1 GCA_947177935.1 uncultured Ruminococcus sp.
CACTCCGACTGCATCTGTCCGGCGTGCGGATTCTCAATCGCTATGACGCCGACAGAATCACGCAGGAAGATTTTGAACGTGCCATTCCTACTGTGTTCTCAGAACCGGCGGTGGATCAGGTTTATCAGGAACTGCCTGTTTTGCAGAGTGAAGAAAGAATGTTCGCCGTGGAATATCTCCCCGGACAGTTCGACCAGAGGGCAGATAGCTGTGAACAGTGCATTCAGATTCTGACACAGAAAGAACGCTGTCGTGTCCGCAATGCAAGGATTTATATTCTTTCCGGTGTCGATTCTGATTCCGATTTTGAACGGATTAAGAAATATTTAATCAATCCCGTGGAAAGCCGTGAGGCGGTGCTTGAAAAATACCAGTCTCTTGACACAAATTATGATATTCCTACTACAGTGGAAACACTTGAAAGATTCATTGACCTGAATGAAGCCGGTCTTCATGCGTTTATCAAAGAATTCGGGCTTGCGATGGATTATGATGATATTAAATTCTGTCAGGATTATTTCCGGAACACGGAACATCGTGACCCGACAATCACAGAAATTCGGATGATTGACACTTACTGGAGCGATCACTGCCGTCACACAACATTTCTGACAAACATCCAGAACGTCGACATCCCGACGGATTATATCAAAGAGACTTATGAGCAGTATTTAGCAGACAGAAAGGCACTCGGCAGAGAGAACAAGCCATTGACTTTAATGGATCTTGCGACCATGGGTGCGAGGAAGCTCAAAGCAGACGGTTTATTGAAAGATCTGGATGAAAGTGAAGAGATTAACGCATGTTCTGTCAAAATTAAGGCAAATATCGACGGAGAAGAAGCCGACTGGATTCTCATGTTCAAGAATGAAACACATAATCATCCGACGGAAATTGAGCCGTTCGGAGGTGCGGCAACGTGTCTTGGCGGTGCAATCCGTGACCCGCTGTCCGGACGTTCTTATGTATACCAGGCAATGCGTGTAACCGGTGCGGCAAATCCATTAGTTCCCGTAGAAGATACCATTGCCGGCAAATTGCCGCAAAGAAAAATTACAGTCGGTGCGGCAAATGGTTACAGTTCTTATGGCAACCAGATCGGCTTGGCAACGGGACACGTTGCAGAAGTCTATCATCCGGGCTACATGGCAAAACGTCTGGAAATCGGCGCAGTTCTCGGCGCAGCACCTGCGGAGAATATCCGCCGGGAGACGCCTGTTGCTGGGGATGTGGTCATTCTGTTAGGTGGCAAAACTGGTCGTGACGGCTGCGGCGGTGCAACAGGTTCTTCCAAATCCCATACACTCGAATCTCTGGAAGCCTGCGGCGCAGAAGTTCAGAAAGGCAATCCTGCGGAAGAACGTAAATTACAGCGTCTGTTCCGCAATCCGGAAGTAACTTCTATGATTAAACGCTGCAATGATTTCGGTGCAGGCGGTGTGTCCGTTGCAATCGGGGAACTGACAGACGGATTAATCATTGATCTGGGCGCAGTGCCAAAGAAATATGATGGTCTGGATGGCACGGAGATTGCGATTTCAGAATCTCAGGAACGTATGGCAGTTGTGGTTTCTGCGGAAGATGCAGAGAGATTTATTGCAGAGGCAGAAAAAGAAAATTTACAGGCTACGAAAGTGGCGGATGTTGTGGACGAGCCAAGACTCAAGATGATCTGGAACGGCAATGTGATTGTTGATCTGTCCAGAGAATTCCTGAATTCTAATGGCGCTGTGAAGTATACCGATATTGCAATTGAAGAACCGGTGGAAAATCTTTCTGAAACACCAGAGAATTCTTCTGCAACCTGGTCTGAAATGATGGCAGATCTGAATGTGTGTTCTCAGAAAGGGCTTGTGGAAAAATTTGACGCCACAATCGGTGCAGGCACTGTCCTGATGCCCTACGGCGGTGCCTACCAGATGACGCCCTCCCAGGCAATGGCTTGCAAAATCCCGGTTCTGAACGGTGAAACGGATACCTGTTCCCTGATGGGATGGGGCTATAATCCAAATATCAGCACAGGCAGTCCGTATCACGGTGCAATGCTTGCTGTGGTGGAATCCGTTGCGAAAGTTATTGCGGCGGGCGGCAAGCGTTCCCAGTGCTGGCTGACATTCCAGGAATATTTTGAACGGACGCAGAACGATCCAAAACGTTGGGGCAAGCCGTTGGCGGCGCTCCTGGGTGCATATAAGGCACAGCTGGAATTAGGTTGTGCATCTATCGGCGGAAAGGATTCCATGTCTGGTACATTCGAACAGATTGACGTACCGCCGACGCTTGTGTCGTTTGCTGTTTCCACAGCAAGTGCAGGAAAGGTTGTTTCGACAGAATTTAAAAATATTGGGGATCAGGTAATTTTGCTCACACCGGATTATGATGAAAATCATCTGCCGAATTTTGACAGTTTAAGAAAAATTTTCGATCAGGTGGAGCAGATTATCGCTGACGGCAGGGCAAAGGCAGTCTGGACGGTCGGTTATGCCGGCGTTGCAGAGGGAATTGCCAAAATGTCTATGGGTAATAAGATCGGTTTCCAGTTTGCCGGACAGATTTCTCCGGAAGTTCTGTTCAGACC
>CAMWWG010000246.1 GCA_947177935.1 uncultured Ruminococcus sp.
AAAGTCGTTGCGGCGTCTGCAAAAATGTGTTATTCAATTTCCGGCGCAATGAATCTGCTTGAAGACATGAGCGACTAGAAAGCGCAGAATTTTGTGGAAATGCTTGCCCGGATCGGTCACCAAAGCCCGATTGAACATGCAAGCTTTACATTTGCAATTGAGGGGGTTTCCAGATCTCTGCTTGCACAGATTACCCGGCACAGATTGGCAAGTTTTTCCGTCCAAAGTCAGCGTTATGTGAAATTAAAAAATTTTCAATATATTACGCCGCCGGAAATCGCCAGAATTCCCGAAGCAGAGAAATGCTATCAGGAAACCATGCAGAATTGTCTTGCAGCTTATGAAAAATTGGCGGAACTACTGGAAAATCAGCATTACACAGAATTTCTGGCACAAGGACTTCCGGAAAAAGAGGCAAGATCCAAAGCCGAAAAAAAGGCAATCGAAGATGCAAGGTTCGTCCTCCCCAATGCAAGCGAAACAAAAATGGTTGTCACAATGAATGCGAGAGAATTGTTACATTTTTTTAAATTAAGATGCTGCAACCGTGCGCAGTGGGAAATCCGGGAACTTGCAAAAGCCATGCTCCGGGAAGTCTATCCGGTTTCACCGGCATTGTTTGCAAAAGCGGGCGCATCCTGCTGTTCTGGGGGCTGTCCGGAGGGAAAAATGACCTGCGGGAAATGCGAGGAAGTCCGGAAAGAATTTGAAAATTTAAAAAAATTAAGATAATTTCAGAATTTCAAAAGCATATTATGTCTAAATCCGGTTATTACTAGTTATTGAAAGAGTGATGGAAAGGAAGATTTTTTTATGATTTACGTATTTCTGGCAAATGGTTTTGAGGAAGTCGAAGCGCTTGCTCCTGTGGATCTGCTCCGCAGAGCCGGCAAAAATGTAAAAACAGTCGGGATTGGCAGCAGAGAAATTACAAGTTCCCACGGAATTACCATCAAAGCAGATCTGGCGGAGTCCGATATTGTTCTTGGAAATGACCTGGAAATGATTATTCTCCCTGGGGGGATGCCCGGAACGCTGAATCTGGAAAAATCCGGGACTGTCCAGACAGTGATTGATTTCTGTTCAGAACGGAAGATTTATATTGCGGCGATTTGTGCTGCGCCGTCGATTCTCGGACACAAGGGTCTTCTCGATGGCAGGGAGGCGATTGCATATCCGGGATTTGAAGCGGAATTGACAGGTGCTGTGATCCGGAATCAACCTGTTGTGCAGAGCGATTACATGATTACGGCACAGGGCGCAGGTGCGGCAATTCAGTTTGGTCTGAAACTTGTCGAAATTCTGACAAATCCGGAGAAAGCACACAAGATCCGTGCAAGTATTTGTTATCCGGAACAGATATGATTCAGAATATTACAGAAAAATTTCCTGGAAATTTTCCAGGAACGATTCCGGAACAGAAAAAAGCACTGCGCCGGTATATGCGTCAGTTCATTGAAACTTATAAAAATTACAACCCGGATATTCTGAAAAAAGCAGATTCTGCAATTTTTGAAAAGCTGTGCGAAGATCCCGGAATCCGTCAGGCAGAATTGATTCTGTGTTATTATGGGATGCCAGGCGAACCGGCAACACGTGATTTCATGAATCAGATGCTCCGGCAGGGAAAGAAAATCGCTCTCCCGAAATGTGACCCGGAACGGAATGGCCGGATGAATTTTTATGAAATTCGGAATCTTTCAGAACAGGAAATACAGCCAGGTTTATATGGGATTCCCGAACCGGTGGGCGAAATTTCTATTAATTTTAATCATGATAATATAATAATCATCGTTCCTGGACTTGCATTCACGCTATCCGGCGACCGTCTCGGACGTGGTGGTGGTTATTATGACAGATTTTTGCAGGATTATCCAACATTTAACAGAATCGGATTGTGTTATGATTTTATGATCGTGCCGAAAATTCCCAGAGAAATCCATGATGCTTACAGTCATGTCAACAGACTGATTACAGGATAATAAAAAATTTTTTCTGTGAAAATATTAAATTAAAATATCTAAATATAAAATTATATCGGAGGTGTCTTATGGCTCTGCAACCTGAAAATGCCGTTGACAGCATTGATCAGCCCATTCCCGGAAAGTCCGGTCACAGAAAATCCGGTTCCAGCAGAAAGAAAAAGAGGAAAAAGCACAGGAGTGCTCGCATCTACATGGTTCTCATGATGCTCACGCTTGTGTTTGTGATTTCTATTTCACTTGCCATCGGAATTATTGAAATCGGTAAGGATATGCTTGGTATTAACGGCTCTCAGAAACTGGTGCTGTTTACAATCCCGGAGGGCGCAACTACGGCGGAAATTGCGGATACGCTCCGTGAGGATGGTATTATCCGGATTCCCAAGGCGTTTGTGTATTTCTCCCGGCTGAGTAAAGCCGATGCCAGTTATGTTGCCGGTGAACACGAAATCAGTGCATCCATGGCTTACGAAACGCTGATTGACGAATTGCAAAAAAATCCGAATGTCGAAGAAGAACAGAAAGTTGTCGATGTCATGTTTCCGGAGGGTATCAGTCTGTATGATGCCGCTATGAAATTACAAGAG
>CAMWWG010000247.1 GCA_947177935.1 uncultured Ruminococcus sp.
TGTTATTATATAGCAAAGCCGTCACAAGAAAGGAAATCTGTCTCAAAAGTGAAAGCGAAGTTTTTCGGTCGATGTTCCCTGTCCTGGTCAAAACCGTGTTCGGCGCATCCGTGAGAATCCTCACAGAGGAAAAACCGAGAAAAAACGGCAGAAGTCTCTGGATTTACCGGATCAAAGACCCCGACCAGGTCACACAGATCCGGCATATCTTTCATATTCATGAAGATCGCCGGATTGATATGCGCAATCTTCCGATGAACAGCATCGGTGCATTCCTCGGCGGTGTATTTCTCACATGCGGCAGTATCACAGAACCTGATAAAAATTATCATCTGGAATTCACCGTGCCGACGCAGCAGCTTTGCCAGGATCTGAGCGATATTTTGTACAGTATCGGCGTCCGTCCCAACATCCTGCAAAGGCGCTACGCCTGGACGGTCTATCTGAAAGTCAGCGGTGAAATCGAGGATCTGCTCACATTCATGGGTGCACAGAAATGCACCCTGGAACTGATTGATATTAAAATTGACAAAGAAGTCAAGAACAAGGCAAACCGGATCTGGAACTGTGAAATGGCAAATATTAATAAAACGTTGTCGGCATCCGAAAAACAATGCCAGGATATTCAGGAGATTATTCAACATCATGGCATGGACAAACTCCCACCGGAACTGAAAAATCTTGCAGAAGTCCGGATTGAAAATCCACATTTAAGCCTGTCCCAGATTGCGGAACTACTTGACAAACCAGTTGGTCGTTCCGGTGTCAATCACAGATTCCAGAGAATTGCCCTGATCGCTGAACAGTACAGAAAGGAACTCCCATGATGTCACAAAATATGCAGGATAGCCGGAATCATCAGGAGAATTTTGTTCATCTGCATGTACACAGTCAGTTCAGTCTCCTGGATGGTGTCTGTCGTCCGGAAGATCTTGTAAAACAGGCAAAACTGAACGGACAGACAGCTGTTGCTGTCACGGATCATGGCAATCTGTACGGCGCATTGAAATTCTATCAGGCTGCAAAAAAAGCCGGGATTCAGCCAATTATCGGCTGTGAAGTTTATGTTGCCAGGAGAACCCGAAAAGACCGGGATGGACGCTTTGACAGGAAAAGTCATCACTTAATTCTACTATGCGAAAATCAGACCGGCTACCAGAATCTGTTAAAATTAATTTCACTTGCCAATCTGGAAGGATTCTATGAGAAACCACGGGTTGATCTGGAATTACTGAACAAATATCATGCCGGACTGATCTGTCTGTCTGGCTGTCTGTTCGGTGAAATCGCCAGATTATTATCCGCCAGACAATATGATTCTGCAAAAGAAAAGGCGCTGGAATATCAAAGAATTTTCGACAGCAATCATTATTTTCTGGAAATTCAGAATCATGGCTTGCCGGAAGAAACCAAAATCAAATCGCTGTTGCTCAGATTATCCCAGGAAACGGGAATCAAACTTGTCGCAACCAATGATGTGCATTACGTTCGGAAATCAGATGCACAAGTCCAGAAAATTCTGCTTTCCGTGAGAAATCATCCGGAATCTGAAAATCCGGATATTCCTGGCAATTCAGAATTTTATTTAAAATCCACGCAGGAAATGACGGAATTATTTTCAGACATTCCGGATGCTGTCCGGAATACCGTAGAAATCGCAGAACGATGCAATTTAGAAATTCAGTTTCATGAGAGAAAACTGCCGCATTTCTCCCAGTCGGGAATTACAGACAATCAGATATATTTCCGGGAATTATGCGAAAAAGGTATGTATGAACGCTACGGGACAGATCCGGCTCAGGAAATCCGGGAACGTCTGCAATACGAAATGCAGGTGATTATCGAAAACGGATTTACAGATTATTTTCTGATTGTCTGGGATGTGGTGCGCTATGCCCGGAATCAGGACATTCCTGTCGGTGCAGGCAGAGGATCGGGCGCAGGCTGTCTGTGTGCATATTGTCTGTTTATTACGGAAATTGATCCGATAGCATATCATTTATTATTTGAGAGATTTCTGAATCCCGGCAGAAAAACCATGCCGGATATTGATCTTGATTTCTGCATAGAGGGCAGACAAAAAATCAAAGATTATGTCGTCCGGCGCTACGGCATGGAGCATGTCGCTGAAATTACGGTATTTGATACGCTCAAAGCAAGAAGTGCGATCAGATTAACCGGAAAATTCCTGCATGTTCCCTATCCGGTTTATGATTCTCTTGCAAAATCAATTGATCCGGCGGAAACGATCCGGGAATTTCTGCAAAAAAATCCGGATTTAAGCAAGCCGAATTCTAACAAGCAGGGACATCTCCAGATCCGGGAATTGTTAGAGACAGCGCAGCTTGTGGAGGGACTGCCTCTGCATGTGTCTGTCCATGCTGCCGGAATTCTCATCACAGAAGAAAATATCACAGAGCATACACCAGTTACCCGGAATGACGGCATTGCCGTTGCGCAGTATACAATGGATATTCTCGAACAACTGGGACTACTCAAGATTGACTTCCTGGGACTCCGGAACTTAACAATCATCCGGGAAGCAGAAAAAGCAATT
>CAMWWG010000248.1 GCA_947177935.1 uncultured Ruminococcus sp.
AACATTTGTTAGAAAAATAGAAATGTGACCGGAACGGAGTGTTATTTTCTTTTGCGTATGTTATAATAAAATACAAGGATTCTGCAAACGATTTTTAAAAAATATTTTAGATGATTTTAAATGATTTGAGAAAGGTGGTGAGTCCGCATGATTTGTCCTAACTGTCAGTTGCAGCAGCCGGATCATGTTCTCTGTTGTTCCAGGTGTCATTATCCGTTCCGTTCCCGGTCACAGGGATTTTTTACCAAAACTTCGCAGGGGTATTCCCGTGCGGATGCCTATGCGGCGATGCAGAGGGGAGGCTATCCGGCACAGCCGCCGCCCGTGCAGACTGTTCCCGGTTATTCACAGAACCAGTACTATGTGCCGCCGCAGTCCAGTTATCAGAACGCAAATCAGAATTCCGTCCGGATGATGTATGATGCTGCCGGGAATCTGGTCTACGTCCAGATTGTGTATGATGCCGCCGGAAATCCGTTCTATGCACAGATGATCCCGCAAATTGCCGGACAGGATGCACATGGCAATCCGATTTACACAATGGTACGGGCGAATACACCGCCGATTCCGGTGCAGCAGATCCAAAATCCGGCACAGAATCCGGTACAGCGTCCGCCGGTGCAGATGCCTGCACAGAATCCGTTTCAGAATCTGACCCGAAATGCAGATTATGAATCTGAATTTGAATCGCCGTCCCCGGCAGCTCCGGAGTCGCCTTTTCAAGCATCTGCACAGGAAGTTCCGCCCGTTCCCGTTCTGCCGTCTCCGGATGAAACACTCTCGGAATCGGAACACTCCGTTCCGGACAGACCGGCAATGCGTGCGACAGCGATTGCGTTTTCAATGTATGCGGCGAATCAGGAACAGCCGGATATCCGAAATTCCACGGGTTCGTATTTTTCCAGGGCAAAACAGAATCAAAGTCAGAATTCAGATCAGAATCCAGATCCCACGCAGGAATTGTATGAAATGCCGCTCAGTGCCGAGGAATTATTAAAAGAAGAAGCTGAAACGGCATTTGTTCAGGAAATTCCAGACGAGAAAACGCTCCTGCGGCAGGTGTTCGAACGGCAGGCAGGCTATTATCAGGAAAATCCGGAAGAATCAGAGACCGGAACAGTCCGGATTGTGGTTTCCGCAGAGGAAATTATGAGTGTGTCGCAAAGAAGTCTTTACCAAACGGGGAAGAAAACGCCGAAAGCGCAGGTTGTGACAGCGACACCGGTTTCAGGGAACCCGGAGAAAAATTCGCAAAAAAATCCTGAGAAAAAGCCGGAAAAATCCAACAGCAGCATTCGTCTGTTCGGCGGTAAGAAACAGAAAGAACCGAAAAAAAAGCCGGTAATTGTCGATGCAGACGCATTTTTCGGAGATTCCAATAGAGGCAAGAGCGTGGAAATGCTTGGTATTCGTGTGGACGGTACGGATGAGGATGTCCAGAAGAAACTGAAAGAAATGCGTTATGGCGGAAAAAAATCTGTCCGTTCGATGGAATCCGCTGACAAAAATCTGGATATGCAAGCAATGATGCAAGATCCGGAGACGGGCGATGCGGCGAGACGGGCATTAGAGGGCGAAGAAGTCAAGAAAGTCTATGATTCCCTGGAATCAGCAGAAATTGCCAAGGCACTGGAACAATTGAATCAGGGGATATTTCCGAAAAAATTCTAACAATTAATTTTTAAAATTAAATTAAAAAAATCAGTCCGGCAGAAGTTCCGCCGGACTGCTTGCTTTTTTTCTCAAAATATGCTAGAATAAATTAAAAAATAATTTTAAGCATTTCTCTTTTTATGGATGCTGTCTTCACTGATTTTAATCAGATTCAGAAGTGAGGAAGAATATTCCGGGTAAGTCTGGGACAGAATAGAAGTGGTTAAATATAACACTTCGGTATCACGTACGTAGTCGTTATCGCCGATGGGAATGCCACAGGATGCGGCTTTCACGTTTGCCTCACTCATGCTGATAATGGCACTTGCGTCGTCATTAGCAACAACTTTGTGGACGGAAAATAATTTCTGGTCGTTGTGGGGGTTGGCGTTGTAGATAATCCGGAATAATTTATAGACATTCAGCATTAAGTAAGAAGAAATTTCTTTAATTAATGTAATACTGTTCGCTTTCTGTGCAAGGGAATAGAGCAGACTGACGGAATTGTTGACGATTTTCCGGTTAAATGCAACAACTTCCGGGCTTGGCATACTGTTGTTGCCGTCATCTTCGGGGATGTCTTCGACAGAAATGATTCTGCCCTCCGGTTCGGGTGTCCGTCCGAGGAGATAATCACAGGAAACATTGTAATAATCGGCAATTTTAACTAAGAAATCCAGACCACATTCCCGGATGCCTTTCTCATAATGGGACAATAGTGCCTGGGAAATGCCGAGATCTGCGGCAGCCTGTTTCTGGCTGATCTGTCTTTCTTTGCGTTGTAACGCAATAATACGTGGAAAATCTGAATTCATGGTACATTTGACTCCTTTCGGGGAATAAAAATAAATTTTAAAAATAGATTGAAAAAAATAATCTTGTTATTAT
>CAMWWG010000249.1 GCA_947177935.1 uncultured Ruminococcus sp.
AAACCCGGTGTTTTTCGCACCGGGTTAAAATTTTGTAAAATTATTTTTATTATTTTAATTCATGACATAATTAACAGCATTGTCAAAGTCTGCACCACTCTCTGTGGAAACAATCGTCAGGGCTGATTTATCATATTCCAGTTCAATGACAAATCCGCAGAAACCTGGGTTATTGTTCAGATCCACCGTCACCTTGACCGTGTCACCTTGCTTTGCGGCAACACTGTTGATTTTTAATGCAAAATCCTCATCAGGGAAATCATCCTGCGCTGCGACATCACTGTTGACGGCTACTTCGCCATTAATGCAGACAGGATCCCACTTCACAACATCCCAGCTTGCGATATCCGTTTTCTTGAATGTCACCGGATAACTGCCATCCGGAATTCCCTCATTGACTTTGAATTCAATCGAAAGGAATTCGCCATTAAAGAAAAAGTCACTTTCCTGGGACATGTCAAGCCAGTACGCATTGCAGACATCCATCACGGGCGTATAAGAAACAGCTTCCGTTGGCTTTTCTTCTTCACCGCCAGACGATGCATTGCCCTCTGTCGGAGACGTAGCAGCAGGCTTTTCCGTCACGTTAACAACTTCCGTCTGCGTTTTCCCTGCAGTATCCGTCACAGGCTGCCCGGATGGATCTGTGACCTGAACTTGTTCCGTAACATTCACAACTTCTGTCTGGACTTTTCCTGCGGCATCCGTCACAGGCTGCCCGGATGCATCTGTCACTTCAACATATTCTGTCACATTGACAGGCTTATCAGGTGCGGTCTCCAGGGAAGATTTAGACGCATCCTGTTCCGAATCAGAACTAGAATCAGAATTTTTGTCACCCTCTGTGGCATCTTCTTTGGGTTCTTTTGCGTCACTGCCAACACCATTGCCGTAGGAGAATTGCAACGGCTGTGTCATATCCGCAAGGCTGAGTGTCTCCGTCGGTTCTGCCGACACATCACTGGAATCTCCGTCTTTGTTACAGCCGAAACATGTGACAGAAACAGATGCAAGTACAAGAGCGAGAATCATTTTTTTCATATCATTCCTGTACTTATTTTTTGCTTTATGTTTATTCTTGATCGCATTCATAGCAGATACATTCCTTTCAGGATATTTTTTATTCACTATCTATTATACATGCTTTTGATCCGATTGTCAAGAGTAAATTTCTGCTCAAAGTGAAAATTATGTAAAAATTGCATAAATTTCCAGTGATAATTCTCTGAGAAATGCCAATAATACTTTTGCAGCGGAAAGGCGCTGTAAAATTCAAAATCAAACAGCAAAAATCATGAAGTGATAAATGATGAATAATATTAATATTTATTATTATAAAATTGCTGTTAATTATCATGAAAAGGAGAATGTACCATGAGAGGCGAACTGACACAGAAGGGCAGAGAGGCAATGGAGAGATTCAAGATGGAATCTGCAAACGAGGTGGGTG
The DNA here is from genome assembly GCA_947177935.1 of uncultured Ruminococcus sp. Lineage (GTDB taxonomy): Bacteria > Bacillota > Clostridia > Oscillospirales > Ruminococcaceae > UBA3855. The sequence continues at coordinate 1,451 of CAMWWG010000249.1, forward strand.
TGAACCTGAAACCGGGCGACAACGGCGACCTGACTGCACGAGAAGCCGGACGCATCGGCGGACAAATGGTCAAGAAAATGATTGATGCCTACAAAACACAGCAGTAAAAGAATCAAAGAATTTCAAATTTTTTGAAAATCCAGAATTCCCGGCGGTGTGTTTCTCATGTAGAGAAATCTCCGCCGGGGATTTTTTTATGATTTTATAATTCATTATTTCTTGATAAAATATTCTTCGTACCAAACAAGAAATGTGTAAATTGTCCAGATCTTACGCCAATTATCAGAATTTCCCTGGATATACTCCTCAAAAATTTTGCCGATTTCATCCAGATTAAAAAATTCCGCTGCCATATCGCTCTGAAATTTTTCACGGACATCCTGATTGTAGCGGTCATCCGCAAGCCAGATCCGGATTGGTACAATAAACCCAAGTTTTTTCCGGAATGCAATTTCTTCTGGGAGGACTTTCGCTGCCGCTGTCCGGAATGCCACTTTGTTCTGTTCTTCATTGACTTTGTATGCAGACGGCATCCGGGACGCAATGTCAAAAATTCTCCGGTCTGTTAAAGGCATCCGGATTTCCAGCCCTGCCGCTGTGCTCATTTTGTCAACATTCAGATAAATATCACCCTCTAACCAGATCTGAATGTCAATATCCGACATTTTAGTCAGCGGATCCAGATTCTCAATCTCGTCATAAATCGGCTTAACCAGATGAATCGGCAGAACTTCCGGATTGTAGGATTTTAAAATTTTTTGTTTCTCATCTTCTTTCATGATATTCGTGTTGCCGACATAGAAATTTTTTAAATTATCTCCATAACGATCCGCATTCCGGTACATGTTGTAACCGCCGAAGAATTCATCTGCACCCTCGCCGGAATAACATAATTTTGTGTGCTTTGCTGTTTCCTGGCAAGCAATGGCAAAGACAATCGCTGAAGCATCGCCAAGCGGTTGTTCCATATGATACATGACATAATTGACAATTTCAAAATATTTTTCCTGCCGGATTCTTCAAACGGCATGTTCAACGTTTAATAATTCCGCCGTCTTTGCAGCAATTCGGGAT
>CAMWWG010000250.1 GCA_947177935.1 uncultured Ruminococcus sp.
CGTCACGGCGGATCTATGGCATGACGGCATTTATCAGGCAATGCAGAATTTTAAATTTTTTTAAATTTTTTATCATTAAAATTAAAAGAAAGGGTCTGTTGAAATTCTATGACGCTGAAAGAATTAAAAGCCGGTCAGTCTGCGATCATTCAGAGTGTCGGCGGTGAGGGGGCGTTAAGACAGCATTTTCTGGATATGGGAATCATCCCCGGCGTATCTGTCACACTGATTAAATTTGCACCGATGGGAGACCCGATGCAACTTAGAATTCACGGTTATGAATTGACGTTACGGCTTGCGGATGCAGAAAATATCCAGATTCTTTTGACAGAACAGCTCCCGGTGCAGAATTCTGCAAAAAAGCAAAATTTTAAAAAAATTTCTCATCATCCAGGATTGGGCGAATCCGGAAAGTATCATCTCAAAGGCGACGGCAGTCCCCTTCCGGACGGTATAAAATTAACGTATGCACTGGTTGGCAATCAGAACTGCGGTAAGACGACATTATTCAATCAATTAACCGGATCCAATCAGCATGTCGGAAATTTCCCCGGTGTCACAGTCGACCGGAAAGACGGCACGATCCGGAATCATGCTGACACGCTTGTGACAGATCTTCCGGGGATCTATTCCATGTCACCCTACAGCGCCGAAGAAATCGTTTCCAGGAATTTCGTGCTTGACGAAAAGCCAAAAGCCATTATGAATATCGTGGATGCAACCAATATCGAACGCAATTTATATTTAACGATGCAGTTGCTGGAAATGGATATTCCTATGATTGTTGCGTTGAATTTCATGGATGAACTAAGCAATAACGGTGGTTCGATTGATATTAACACGATGGAAGAAATGCTAGGCGTGCCGGTTGTACCGATTTCTGCCGCTAAAAATCAGGGCGTGGATGAATTAATCACACATGCGATTCATATTGCACATTATCAGGAACGTCCGAAAAAGCAGGATTTTTGTCCTGCCACAGCGCATAACGGCGCTGTTCACCGTTGTTTACATGCTGTCATTCATCTGATTCAGGATCATGCAGAACGTGCCGGGATTCCCGTCCGGTTTGCAGCCTCCAAGATCATAGAAGGCGATGCCTTGATTCTGGAAAAATTAAACCTGGATCAGAATGAAATTGAAATGCTGGAACATATGATTCTCCAGATGGAAACAGAACGAGAATTAGACCGGAGTGCGGCAATTGCAGATATGCGGTTCGCTTTTATCCAGAAAGTCTGTTCACAAACTGTCATTAAGCCCAAAGAAAGCAAAGAACATCTCCGGAGTCAGAAACTTGATAAAATCCTGACCGGTAAATATACTGCAATCCCGGTATTTATCTTGATTATGATGGCAGTTTTTCTGCTGACATTTGAAGTAATCGGTGCAAAATTACAAGAATTGTTGGAAATCGGCATTGATGTACTCACAAATCTGACAGAACAGATGCTGATTGCATCCAACGTCAATGAGACTGTCCGGAGTCTTGTTATTGATGGTGTATTCTCCGGTGTCGGAAGCGTCCTGAGTTTTCTGCCGATTATTATCACGCTCTTTTTCTTTCTGTCCTTACTGGAAGACAGTGGTTATCTGGCAAGAGTGGCATTTTTCATGGATAAATTACTGCGAAAAATTGGATTATCCGGGCGAAGTATTGTTCCAATGCTGATTGGTTTCGGCTGTACTGTTCCGGCGGTCCTGGCGACAAGAACGTTGCCGAGTGAACGTGATCGTAAAATGACGATTTTATTAACACCATTCATGAGCTGTACTGCGAAACTGCCGATTTATGCGTTTTTTATTGATGCGTTTTTCAGTACGCAAAAGGGCTTGATTATGACAGGGCTGTATTTTCTGGGCATTCTTGCCGGGATTTTTCATGCCTGGCTGTGCAAGGGATTCCTCTTTCAGGGAGAAGCCGTTCCTTTCGTGATGGAACTTCCAAATTACCGGATGCCTGGCGCAAAGAATGTTCTGAGATTACTTTGGGAAAAAGCAAAGGATTTCTTACAGAGAGCATTCACTGTGATCTTCGTTGCAACTGTTGCTGTCTGGTTTTTGCAGAGCTTTGATCCGCAGTTAAATGTAACAGAAAATTCACAGGACAGTATTCTGGCGATCATTGCCGGATGGATTGCGCCATTGCTGAAACCAGTCGGCTTAGGCGACTGGCGGATTGTTACGGCATTAATCAGCGGTTTCATGGCGAAAGAAAGTGTTGTCTCCGTCCTGGAAGTCCTTTTCGGAGAAAATCTGACTTTGTTCATGTCTCCTGTTGTTGCGGCGTCCCTGTTGGTATTCAGCTTGTTGTATACGCCATGCGTGGCGGCAATCAGTTCCATTAAACGGGAACTCGGTGCAAAATGGGCGATCGGTGTCGTCTTCTGGCAGTGTGCTGTGGCATGGATTTGCGCACTGGCTGTCACTTTCCTCAGTATGCTATTTGTATAAATTTCTGAATTTAAATAAAAAATAAAAGCAATATGTCTTTAATCCGGCGACATAC
>CAMWWG010000251.1 GCA_947177935.1 uncultured Ruminococcus sp.
ATATATTACTGTATTAATATTTTAACATATTTCTGGTTACTTGTCAAGAACAATCCATCCGCTTGAGATAATTTTAGCAAACTGCTGTGCATATTACAGAATTTTTCTAAGATTTTATGAAAATTATAATAATTAAAATTTAAAATAATGACAATTGTGTTGTCTTCGGCAGGTCACCAAATGCTTTCATGTTCTCCAGAATTTCAATAGCCGTCTTGGTTGCGCCGCTTTGATACTGAAATTCTTCAATAGACAGATAATTACCATTCTGCGCTGTTTCATAAATTCCATTTGCCGCAGACGCACCAACGCCGGGGAGCGCTGAGAATGGAATCCGGATTTTGCCGTCATCCAGCAGATATCTGTATGCATGGGATTTTTTCAGGGAAACCGGCAGAAATTCATAACCACGGCAAAGCATTTCATTCGTAATCAGAAGAATGTCCAGCAGATCATTTTCTTTTTTCGTGCAGGCATTGCCTTTCCCCTGCAATTCCCGGATTTTCTCACGGACGACTTCTTTTCCTGCAATGGCAAGTTCCGGATCAAAATCACTCCCACGCACGGTAAAATATGTTGCATAATATTCCAATGGTCTGTATAATTTGAACCAGCCAATTTTCATGGCAGCAATGACATAAGCCGCCGCATGGGCTTTCGGAAACATATATTTAATTTTCAGACAACTGTCAATATACCACGGAGGGACGTCATGTTCCCGGAGCATTTTCAGACAGTCTTCATCAAAAATTTTTGCCGCTTTGCCTTTTCTTGTGAATTCCATAATCTGGAATGCTTTCTTGGACGGGATATTTTTATATAACAGATAGGTCATAATACTGTCTCTGGTACCGATTACTTCCGAGATCGTGCATGTTCCCGCTTCGATCAGATCTTTGGCATTGCCGACCCACACATCTGTACCGTGGGACAAACCGGAAATTTGCAGGAAATCGCTGAATTTTTTCGGTTTCGCATCCAACAGCATCTGAATCGTAAAGCCTGTTCCCATTTCCGGAATGCCTAAACTTCCCGTTTCGCAGAAAATATCCGACGGCTCGACTCCCAGGACAGAACAATCCGTACACATCCGAATCACATCCGGATCATAACCGGAAACATCACTGATACTAATCCCTGTCAGGTCTTCAAGATGTTTGTAAAACGTTGGCACGACATGTCCGAGTTCATCCAGTTTCAGAATGGTATCATGGAGCGAATTAAAATCAAAATGTGTCGTTATCACATCCGAATCAGACGAGTCTGCTGGATGTTGTACTGGCGTGAAATCATAGACTTCATAATCGGACGGAACGACAACCATCCCACCAGGATGCTGTCCGGTTGTCCGCTTGACGCCAGTACAACCAATGGATAATCGATTTTCTTCCGTCGGATTAAGCACAACACCCTGTGACTCCAGATATTTCTTGACGAATCCGTAAGCCGTTTTATCTGCAATTGTGCCGATTGTCCCAGCTTTGAAGACATTTTCCCGTCCGAACAGTTCTTCTGTATAACGATGAGCGCCGGATTGATACTCTCCGGAGAAATTCAGGTCAATATCCGGCGCTTTGTCACCGTCAAATCCCAGAAATGTTTCAAACGGAATATCATGCCCGTCCTGTAATAATTTTTCACCGCACCTGGGACAGAATTTTTCCGGCAAATCATAGCCTGAACCGTAAGAACCGTCCGTAATGAATTCGCTGTACTGACATTTTTTGCAGACATAATGCGGAACAAGTGGATTGACTTCAGAAATACCTGCCATGGATGCCACAAAAGACGACCCCACCGACCCACGAGAGCCGACGTGATAGCCATGTTTTTCAGAATTATACACTAATTTCTGTGCAATCATGTACAAAACAGAAAATCCGTGCTTGATAATGGAAGATAATTCTCTGTCAAGGCGTTTGTCAACGATTTCCGGAAGAGGATCGCCATAAATTTGTTTTGCCCTTTCATGTGTGATTCTTACTAGATCTTCTTCTGCGCCGTCAATATTCGGCGTGAACGTTCCTTTTGGAATCGGGAATACATGTTCACAGGCATCCGCAATGTTCCTGGTATTCGCCACTACAATTTCTTCGGCTTTTTCCTTGCCCAGATAAGCAAATTCCTCCAGCATTTCTTCTGTTGTCCGCAGATATAACGGCGGCTGGTTTTCCACATCTGAGAAACCCTGTCCGGAAGTCAGAATTTTCCGGTAAATTCCGTCCTTTTCATCCAGAAAATGCACATCACAAGTTGCAACTACTGGGATATTTAATTTCTCACCCAGTGCAATGACTTTCCGGTTAAAATCCTGGAGCTGTTCTTCGTTCTCAGCAAGACCGCTGCGGAGCATAAACGCATTATTAGCAATTGGCTGAATTTCCAGATAATCATAGAATTTCGCAAGCTTTTCCAGTTCCTGTTCCGGTTTGCCGTCCACAATGGCATGGAATAATTCTCCAGCTGCGCAGGCAGGACCGAATAATAAGCCATCATGAAA